>JALSQA010000357.1 GCA_026985685.1 Campylobacterales bacterium
TAGAAAATATGTTGTCTATGTCACAACACTTTTGGAAAAACAGACACTGCCACCCGAGGCACTTGATCATTCACTAAAAGGTAACTTTTCTGGATATAGAGAGTTTCATATAAGCGGTGATTTACTTGTGGTTTATATCATCGAGGATGAAACTCTCAAACTCATCCGTATCGGTTCGCATAGTGAGATTTTTAACTAAAAACAGCTTCATCTGACAGATTTTGTCTCAAAAACCTGCTACAATATCCACATAAAATATCTGTTTTGTTAAAATATTGAAATTTACTCTAAGGGAAATATATGTTAGATAGACTTTTTTCAAACACTTACACACAAATCGCTTTTGCCATCGCTGGTATTGGAGGATTGCTTTCTGATCAATATGGTTATGGTTACTGGAAGGTGCTTGTTGTTGTTGGAGTTTTTCTGCTTTTTGCTTTGTTTGATGAGTATAAAAGAAAAAAAGTTTACTCTGCTGAAAATATCCCCCTACCCTTAGTTATAAACATCTCAAATCCAGCCGACTCACTCACAGCACTAAATGCCCTCTTTGAGACTCTTTCAAAAAAGTATCCAGACCACAAAAAAAATCTAAAAAGCTATTTTAATATCATCGAAAAAGATCTTATCTTCAAATATGATGGCGATATATTTGATCAGGAAAGATTTGTAGACTTTCTAAAAATCACAAAACATCAGATCAAAAAACTAGATGCACAAACCCCTAAAAATATCCACTTTCATATAGTCTATATAGGTCCTATTGCAAATGCCATCCTCATAGGCACGATGTTTGGCACGGAGGGTGTCACACTATACCAATACAGCAAATCAACAGACAGCTACACAGTCGCACTCGATATAGATAGCAGAGCTTACAAAGAACATGTAGATACAAAGGAGTTTCGTATCATCAAAAAGGAGGTCATAGGTGAGATAAGTGATGAAGCCACAGTAGCTATCGATCTGGCATCACACAAAGTAGCCCTGGCAAAGCTTGAAAAACCGATCATCCATCTATCAAGCAAAGTTGGAGCCACACTAAAAAATAAAGAGGATTTTATCCGTGCAAATCAAGAGATATACGCCGTCATCAATGAACTACAACAAAGCGTATCTCACATAAAACTCCTTTACTCCATGCCGACAACCGTGGCGATACTTCTTGGCATGAGCATCCAAAACTACTGGGATATAGAACTGACACAGTTTGGAGATGGTGAGTATAAGAGTGTCATCAAGCATTTAAATCGGATAAAATACTATTTTTAGCGAAAAATTTATGATATAATCTATTTAAAATTAACGGAGTTCAAAATGCAAATAACACTCGATATAAAAGATAGTGCATTGGATAAGATTTTATATTTTTTAGAACATCTTCAAGATGATGTAAAGATTATACCCCATACCCAAAGTATAAATTTGGAAGTTATAGACGAAAATGACCCAGATTTTCAATATGTTGTAAAAGCAAGACAAAGAAGAGAGGATGGTGAGAAAAGTTATAGTATAGATGAAATGATTCAAGAGTTCAAATGAAGATAGAGTTTCAAGAGAGTGCAAAAAAGGATTTAAAAAAACTAGATAAATCAATCGCTCAAAAGATTCTTTTACAGATAAAAAATCTTGAAAATTACCCTGAATTATCAAACATTAAAAAATTGAAAAATATATACCCACCGTTGAGATATCGGATAGGTGATTACAGAGTTTTATTTGAAGTATTAGATAAAGTGATTGTGGTTATTCATATCAAACATAGAAAAGAAGCATATAAATAAATTTTCAAATCATGGCAAATACACTAGAAAAATATATCATCGCACTAAACGAGCTAACCAACAGAAGCGATAGCACTATCACTGCACATGA
>JALSQA010000358.1 GCA_026985685.1 Campylobacterales bacterium
TGCAACGAAATATAGAAGATATTGTAGAAGCTTATATGTTTCGTGAATTGTTTGAGGTAGAAGTAAAATTTTAACTTTAGAGATCTCTTTCAATGCTATTAAGTTAAGGTTTTTATACTTGGAATCAGAAGGCTTTGCCTCCGATTTTCGGGACTAAAGTCTCCATTTTCAGTATAAGTCATTTCCTTGACTTAATGAGAGTGGAGAGACCCCCTTTAATCTTTAATTAGACTTTTTTGATCTAGCTTGATTGTAACAAAGCTTGCTTCAAAGACTATTATATCTTTTACAAGACCTATTACTTCAACTTGTTTTTTCCCTGAACTATTAGTAGTAGCTGTTGCTTCAAATATCATCTCTTCATCTTCATCTCTAATAGGATTAAAGAAATCTACACAACTACTTATGAGGTGATTTTTGGGTTCATTGATCGATGCCATAGCACAAAAGTGAGCACATGAAAATATTGCAGGTGGATATACATAGCTTGTATCGTCTACCTTCTCTGTAAATTTGGTAAGAAGTTTTACCCTTGCAAAATTTTCATCGAGTGCCAAAAGTTCATAGGTATGATTTGTTTGAATTTTTTGGTGTGTTTGTAACTCTTTGTTAATTTGTGATACTTCTTGCTCTTGTGTAGCTTCCAAATCTATCCTTATATTTACTGAATGTATTTATATCGGATAAAAAATATTTTTTTACACTTTTGCTCTTATATATACACGTTTTGGAGCTGGATATCCTTCTATTGTAAGATTTGGGTTATTTGGATCTAAAAAGTTATCTAAACTCTCTCCTTGTATCCAATCTGTTTTTCGTTGTTCATTTTGATTTGTTTGACTTAGCTGAAGTATCTCAATTTCAGAAAATCCAGCACGCATACACCAGTTTTTAAGTGCAGGTATCGTTGGTATGAAGTAAATATTTGGGATTTTAGAGTATGTTTTCTGTGGAGTAAGAGCTATATCTTCATCTCCTTCAATCATGAAAGTATCTAAGTATAGCTCTCCAGTTTTTTGTAATCCTTTTTTGAGTGATTTAAGTGCACCTATTGGGTCACTTCTATGGTATAAAACACCCAGACAAAAAATCACATCAAATTTTTCTTCATAAAATTCTAAATGCTCAACACCCAAAAGTTCATAATTGATACTACTTTTTATAAAATGATTTATAAATTGAAATTGTGTCAAGCACAGAGGAGATGGATCAAATCCTACAATTTTGTTTGGATTTTGTTCTAGCATACGAAACATATAGTAACCATTGTTACATCCAATGTCTGCTACATTTTTATCTTTTAAGTCAAAATGTTTTGAGAGTAGATTGTATTTGATGGCACTATTCCATTCACTATCTATTAATGTACCAAAAATTTCAAAAGGTCCCTTCCTCCATGGACGTAAATCCCAGGCTAGTTTATCAATTTGTTCTTTTTGAAAGGGTGTTATATCACCTTCAATACGAATACAATCTTCTAAAGTATAATTTGAATCTACAACTGGCAATTGAAAGAGAGCTTCTTGTAAAGGAGCAATATTTTTCCAGGTAAGCCATTTTTTACGTTCATTTCGTACAAGGTTTAGGTTCACAGCATCTTCTTTGGGATTTATTGTATATCTCTTTTTTGATATCTTTTATTGCTTTTGGTACTTCTTGATATTCTAAAAAGGCTTTTGGACACTCTTTGTGGTAATTTCCGCATAAATCATAATACTCTTTACAATCATCATACAAATGTGCAGATATTCCATGTTCATTAAAATATAGACAACCAGAAAAGAGTATAGGTATTATGCTAAGAAATAGTATTTTCATACTTTATTTTACACTATTTAGGTTAAAAGAAAATTTGTCGATATGAAGAAAACAGTTTAATATTATGAAGGAAAATGATGGTCGCTATACAAACAGCATTAAAAGATGAAAATAAGATTGAAGTGTGCAATACTCTTGGCGATATTTTATCACATATTGATCAAGTACAACAAGATATCTCAAAATTAAATTTTTCTGCTATGGAAAAGATCAATGATTTTATTTTTGAGAGTGATTTAGAAGCAGATGATGAGGTCTTTGTTGCATTACAGCATCAAGATATTTTGACACAGCAACTTGGAGCTATTAGTGAATTGGCACAAAATTTAAAACAACATATTGATACTACTTCAGATGATTTTGATACTTTAGAGAGTAAATTTCTTTATGCTTTAGAGATTGCTAAGGCAAAAAAAGAAGCTTTTAGGGGAAATGCGTTTTGATTTGATTAGCCAAAAGGAACAAAGTCCCTTTTACTTTGGATAAATTTTTACTAGATGGGACTAAAGTCACCATTTTCAAGTATATAATCCTTAACTTATATTGGAAGCGGAGGCAAAGCCTTCCGATTCCGAGTAAATGATATAAGTATATCTCTTAACTTGATGGCATTGAGGGGTATCTCTTCTAATTTGTTGCTGTTGCGTATATCTTTTGAAATTCTTCTTCATATCTTTGGGCAAATTCTATATTGTTAACAACGATACTGTTTTCATTATTGGTATCATTTGCTTTGATGGTAAAATTATATGATCCAGTTACTACAATGTGGTGATCTATGATAAAAACTTTGTCATGTAAGGTAAATTTATTGCCATCTAGTTTGACGGTTAATCCCTCTTTTAGTAAATAATCATATTTTGAACTTTTTTGGTAACTATTTTGTTTTTTATCAAAGACACCTTTGACAATAATACCTTGTGCCTGTTTTTGTAACAGTGCATCTGCTATGGCTTGGTTTGTAAAAGCAAAAGCTAAAAAGTCTATACTCTCTTTTGCATTGTCGATCAATGAAAGTAATCTTTGTTCAAAGTCATCTTCTGGTGAAAAATATATCTCTAAAACATCGCTGATATAAGCTTTTTCTTTATATTTTTTTTGTAAAAGTTCTTCAAATTCATCTTCATATACTTTGGCTATTTTACTACTTGTAATTTTGACTAAATTTTCATTGTTGCAATAAAAAGCATAATAACTATAATTACATGAACCAGTCCAGACAACTTTTTGATCTATTATCATAAATTTATCATGCATTAGTGCTCTTGTATCTTCATCACTGATGACAAATATACCATTGTTTTTAAGTACTTTCATGTCATCTTTAAATAATTCATAATCATCTGTAACAATACGTATATCAACACCTTTTTTATGTGCGAAAATAAGAGCATCACGAATTCTATCATTACTTAAAGCATAAATGGCGATATCTATTTGTTTTTTTGCCTGTTTGATATCTGTGATTAACAAGCCATCTATCCCTCCACCTTTAGAATATTTACAAGTAGTTTGTGAAAAATAGGCGTTTATTTTGATACCATCTTTTTGTGCTTGGGTGGTGTTGTTTTGTGTCGATCTATTGGTAGTAGAACAACCAATTATCAAAAATAGTATGACTAAATAATTTACTAATTTAATTTTTTGCATGTTAATATTCATCTTTATATATAATATCTACCCCGCTATTGTCGGGACTAAAAACAAAATCACTCTCAAAGTGATCACTCATTTTGTATCGTACTTTGATTGTCTGTACGATGTCATTTATGTAAATCAAGGTAATCTTTTTAGAGAGCTTTTTACCAACCTCTATACCTAATTTTCCCTCTTGTGTTGTGGATAAAACCAATTTATCTAGTTTTATACCAAAATTTTGGACAATCTCTTTTGCAAAAGCATTACCAAACATAGAAATAGCTGTTTTTGATCTATCTTGAGATCCACTGACAAGTTCATTTGTTGTGCTATTGAAAAGTAAAATGGAAAGAATATCACTTTGGGTTAGGTATGGTGTTGAGCTAAAGTTGATTAAAGGTGCATCAAGTTGTCCGTTGATATTGATATATATTTTATATGGATCACTTTCATGAAAAGCTCTGATATTTAGATATGGGTTAAGAATTGGACCTGAAAATAAAATTTCACTAGGTTCGATTTCAAACTCTTTGTCTCCCTCTGTATGGATACCTTTTGGAACTCTTAAAATACCTAAAAGCTCAAGTTTTTGTTTTGGTTCTTTCCATAGTTTTAAATCTGATTCTATTTTAACTTTTGTATTTGGAATTTTATAAGTTATGGGTGTTTTTGTCTTTATAGAGATATCTACTGCGATATTGTTTTTTGATTGTTCCTGGTGTTTCTTTTGTTTTTGAATGATGATAATATCTTCATCTTGAACATAGTGCTCTTTACGATGTTCATATGTTATAACTCCTTTGTTAAGTTGTAAAAAGCCTTCTACTTTTGTTAAATGCTTTTGTAATAGCATTGTAAGCTTTGTATCAAAATAAAAATTTCCTTCTAAATCATTGTAATGGTAATTTTTTGCAAAAGCTTTTAATGTTCCAAGACCTTTTGATAGATTGTATTTGCCTTTTATACTGAGTGCATCATTTATCCAAAGATGCACTATTTTGATCTGTTTATTTTTGATATTTGCACTTGATGGTCGGTTGGCAAAAAAGATACGGTCTCTGTCTAAATAAGTACTAAAATAGTAGTTATGAAGTGTTAAACGATTTTTTTCATAACTTACATTAAGGCGTACTTTTTCAGCAAATGCAAAGTGATTTGGTTTATATTCATATACGAGCCATTTGCTTTTGATAGCAGTGTCAATTTTTGATTTATCGCTAATTGTTGTTTTTAAAAATAGAGCACCATCAAGTGGTAATTTTTTAAACTGATAAATATGTGCAAAATTATCCTGTAGTTCTCTTAAAGATGGACTATTTAGATAAATAGAGAATTTTTTATCTATCATTCCTTTTAGGTTTAGTGTCTGATCATTTAAATTTACCACTGCATCACAGGCACTACTTTTAAGTTCATAAGAGATATTTGTATTTATCCATTTTGCTTTTGTTTGTATAGATGCTTGATTTTTAGTATATGATAAATTAATATTCATAGGGAAGAGTGCTTTTGCTTTTAGTTTTGGCAGCAGTTCTTTGATGATAGTGTTTTTGGATAGAGATATATTTGCTTTTGTGTTGAAAGCTTTTTTGTATTTTGCACTACCATTGATGTCTAAAGCATTTGAAATTAAACTGTAATCTATATTCAGGGGTAAAATATGATTGAAATCAATGGGGATGTTCGCATCAAATTTGCCTTTTATCTTGTTGAAATTTTTTGTAAGATTTTGATCAAAAAGTGTTGGTGTGACACTTGGTATACTAACATGAAGATACTCTTTTTTGTAGTTAGCTCCATCATATTTAGCTTTAATAAGAGGTGTTTTTAGATAAGCTGTGATTTTATTTGTGTTACCATAAAATGTAATCTGTGCTTGTTTGAGTAATTTTTCTACTAGCTTTGGAAGTGCTTTGGTTTGAGGAATCCTGGCGATACCATCATAGGTGAATCCATCATGATAATATATCCTGCTATTTAGTGCGATATCCTTGGTGTAGTTTGATTTTAAAGTAGCATTGATTTCACCATCTAGCTTTAAAAATTGAAAATCAAACTGTGCAAATGCTTTTATTTTAGGGATACTAACACCGTATTTTTTATATTTCCTGATCAAAAGTGAATCTGTTTTTGCTTGAATATTAGCTTTTAATTCTTTGGAATCAACTTCCATTTGTAGTGTAAAGGGATTTAACTTTTTAAAATCAAAAAATGGTACAAATCGTTTAAAGTATGTCTCATTTACATCTATTTTTGCATTGGTATAGAGTTTATTCTTTTTTATTTTTCCATCACTTGAAAAAGTCCATATATTTGTGCTTGTATCTATATAGATATGTTTTGCATCTATATTTTTTAAATCACTGACTAGTTGTTTACAAGTTATAGTTGAATTTTTTATGAAATAGTGTCCACCTGATAGTGGAAGAATATTGACAATAATTTCATCTGCTTTAATTTTTTTGATAAAGGTTTGTCTGGATTTTGTGTTTTGTGTTTTATTTGTATCATTTTGCTTGAATGTATCTATAAGTTTTATAACTTTTTTGACATCAATTTTTTCAAGCCATAGTTTTTCAAAAGATAGTACACCTTTTTGTAACTTTGCAATAGCTGTGATATCAGCATAATTGTTTTGGGTTAAAAAAGATAATGAACCTATATCTATATGTTGTAAATTGCCTTTTATATTATTGGCCTGTAACTCTATGCGTTGTACTGATATATTTCCATCATCAAAAGGAAGTGCTGAAAAAACAACTTCAGATATTTCGATTGTTGGTATACTTTTGATTTTTGTTTTATCTTTTGTTGCAAATTTATGGTTTAAATCATTAATCCACTTTTTTGTGAGTGGGATATTTAAATCTTTGATGATAATTTCATCTATCTTTATAGAAGCGGTAAATAAGGCTTTTATATTCCAGTTTATTGATGCTTCTTTTGCAAGTGGTTTATCAAGGTAGCGTATATCTTTGAGTGTTACAGTCTGGAGTAAATTTCCTGAAACTTTATTATAACTAATACCTAACTCTTTTGTGGTATAATTTATAAACATTGTTAAGCTATTTGGATTTGAAAGGATAAATAAAGCTAATGCTCCAAGTAAGATAAGTACTTCGATCAAACCCAAAAACTGGACAGTTCTTTTTTTCAAAATGATTGTCCTATTTGAAAGTGAAGTGCGTATTGGCTATGGTTTTCAAGATCCATACCTACATCAAATTTGATGGGACCGATGAGGGTATTGTATCGTAAACCTGTTCCTATGCCGTGTTTGAAATCTAAATTAAATTCTAATGTTCTAGCACTTAAAAGTGTTGAATCCCAAAAAAAAGCAATATCTAGTTTTTTATATAAAGGATGGGAAATTTCAACGCTATTATCTATCATAGTACGTCCACCTACTTCCCCACAGTTGGCATCAAATGCACCTAATGTATTGTATCCATAAGCACGATTTGAAAAAGCACCACCGGCATAAAATAGTTTTGACTCAGGAACTTTGTTTTGTGTTTCACTCAAAAAGCCTAGTTTTGATTTGAGTGCAATTGTGAATTTATTTAGGGTATAAATCGCTCTTATTTCACTTAAACTTTTGATATATGTTGCATCACTTATGACAAAATGCAAACCAGCTTCAAAATATTGACTTGCATAAAAACCTTTTTTTGGATTAATCTTAGAATCACGAAAATCTAAGATGATTTGACCAAAAGGATAAAACATATAAAAATCACCAGCTGAGATATTACAAACATCTTTAAACTTTTTAATTTTAATTTTTTCTATTCCTAGTCCAGTATCAATACTGAACCAATCATAATCTTTTAGCAGATGGAGTGTTTCTGAAAGTTTTTTCTCTTGAAAGTTTTCAAAAGTAAGATGAGAGTAGACAAATACATTTTTAAAATCAAGATAATAATTATAGTTTGGTACTTTTAAAAAAGCAGGCCAAAAAAATTCATTTTTCAAAAAACGCTCTTTTTTTGAGTATTTCATATCAAAAGAGAGTTTCCTGGCATCTCCTTGAAAGTTTTTACGATTCCATTTCAAAAAAGTTTTCAGACCATAGTTACTCTCATAACCGATACCGATTTCACGGCGGGTAGGGTGTTGTTTGGCATAAAGAATGATATCTGTATCTATACGATTTTTCTCTTTTTTTGTACTCAGTTGTATACCGTCAAAAGCTTCAAGTCCTGAGAGCGTACTGTAACTTTTTTTGATTTTGTCTAGTGTGTAATTATCTCCTTCTCTAAATAAAAGTCTTGAAAAAACTACTTTCTTACTGATACCTTTAGGTGGATGGATGGTTGTTTTACCAAAGATACAGGGGTGGTTATGTTCAAGTTTATAATACAAAGCGACACTATTTTTTTTGATATCTACATATGCTTTTGTTTTCAAATCTGCATTACAGTAACCTTTGATTAAAAGGTACTCTTTGATCTTTTTTTTGATCTCTACAAATTTAGAAGCTATAAATCGATTTCCTTTTTTGAAGGTTATAAATTTATTGATATTTATATCACTATCAATTGTTATATTTGTAACATGTACTGCTTTGCCTTCTTTTACTGTAAAAGTAATACTTTGATTATCTTCATTTTTGTTTACAATAGTATGATAAAAACCTTGTGAACGATAATAAAAAGATAATGTTTCTTGAAATGAATTTGCAATTTTAGGATTTATTTTGGGATTCGCTTTTTTCCAAAACTCATACCATGAAGGTCTTGGCAAAGCCAAAGCATCATAAATT
>JALSQA010000359.1 GCA_026985685.1 Campylobacterales bacterium
TCTTTTTGTGCATCATAAAGTCTCTTATTTCCATAAAGTACTGCATCTTTTAATGAAAACTCTTCAAAAGCATACTGGTTTTGTCCAAGAACACCCATCTTAAGTCCTGGCTGTATCTGTATTTCACCTTCAGTTGGTTCAATCTCTCCTGACAATATTTTTAAAAATGTACTTTTTCCTGCACCATTTGCACCGATAAGCCCATAACGTTTACCTTTGTCAAAAGATTGAGATATTTTATCAAACAAGACTCTCTTGCCATATCTCATGGTTAAATTTACTGTACTCAACATTTCTATCCCCTTACCAAATCAATAATGTTTTCTATTGGTCTGCCAATTGCTGCTTTATTATCTTTGATAACAATAGGTCGCTCGATTAATTTTGGATTATTTACCATTGCTTCGATCAATTGTTCCTCATCATCAACATTTTTGAGATCTAATGTTTTATAAATCTCTTCTTTAGTTCGCATTAACTCACGAGCAGAATCTAATCCAAGCATTTTGATTAATGATTTAATCTCTTCTTTAGTGTGTGGTACATCAAGATATTTTACTACTTGTGCATCTATTCCCTCTTCTTCTAAAAACTTCAAAGCGTTTCTGGATTTAGAACACCTTGGGTTATGCCATATTTGTATATTGGACATTAATTTCCTTACTTCTTAATTTTTTACGCGATTTTAGCAAAAGTGCTTTAAAAAGTAGGTTCTCCACTGTTTTCTGCCTTATTTTTTTCTATCTCTTCTTGAAATTTTGCCATTTCCATACGTACTTCATTTAGCTGTTGTTGTGTTACATTTTCATCCGCACTCCAATGCACTTCGATATCGCCACCATACTCGGCACCCATATCTTCAATCTTTTGTGCATATTCATCCAAATCTAAACAAAACTCTACTCTATCTTCTTCGCTAGTGTCTTTTAACTCTATATACCATCTTCCTACGGGATTTGATTTAATCACTGATTCAAATATTACTGCCATTATTTCTCCTTTTTTTGACAATTATAGTATAATTTTTAAAAAGCAGGAAATTATTATGCCAACAAAAACAGAAAGAAACTGGGCAATGTATATACATTTTGCTCAATTACTTAATATGTTTATACCTTTTTTAGGATTGATTGCTGTAATTATTATTTGGCAAATCAAAAAAGAAGATTCTTCTTATATCGATACTCATGGAAAAATTGTTTTAAATTGGATGTTATCTTATTTTATATATGGGATGATAGCATTTTTACTAATTTATGCAGGAATTGGCATCGTTTTGCTTTGGTTACTAAAAATTGCTATCTTCTTACTTGCTATCATCGCAGGATTAAAAGCAAATAACGGAGAAATTTGGATTTATCCACTCAGTATTCGCTTTTTAAAATGAGGATAGATAAATATCCCCTACTCTTGTGATACCTTTTCAAGGAGTGCTTCTTTGAAAAGTGTAGGATGGGACTGTAATGTAACCAGCTTTTCTCTAGGTTCACTGATATAATACCCTTGTGTAAAATCAATATTCATGCTATTTACTTTGAGAAATATATCTTCATCACTTACAAATTCTGCCACAGTTTTGATACCCAGCGAATGGGAAAAAGTATTGATTGCCTGTGTAAGTATTTCACTTTTTTTATTTGTCGCTAAATCTTTAATAATACTACCATCTATTTTTACAAAATCTGGATTTATTTTCATGATCCGCTGAAAATTTGAATATCCGCTTCCAAAATCATCAATCGCTATTTTAACACCATACTGACGTACTTTTTCTATAAATTGATCTACAACACTATCATCTTCAATCTCTTCATCTTCTAGCAATTCAAATGTAATTCTTTTACCTACATCTGGATTCTCTTGTAACA
>JALSQA010000360.1 GCA_026985685.1 Campylobacterales bacterium
ATCTTAGCGTTTCACCCCCCCCCTGCAATAGACATTACTCCATCTTGGTAGGTAAAATTAATAGTTTCATTCATACCTCCTGTGATAACAACGGTACTAAATGCATTATTAAAAGTATTAGCATTTATTGCCGTATTGTTAGATAGATTATCAATTTCATAAACTGTCTTCCCAGCTAAAAGTGCTTTTGGATCATTTTGAGTTGCTTCAGAAGAACCTCCATCAAGTGCTGCTTTTGCATCTGCTTCAGAGAAGTAAAATTTCCATTCACCATATGTATCATGTCCTAAGATATATTTATCAGTAACATCATCAACATAATGAGTACCATCTTCATCAACTATAGTGTTAGTAGAAATTTCTATATTATAAGTTTTTTCTGTACCATCATCTTTTTTAAATATCATTTTAGTTGTATCGCTACTAATAGTAACAGTTTTTATCTGCCCTTTGTTAATCATATAAAAAGTCTTCCCAGCCAAAAGCTTCTTCGTCACCTCTGTTTGAGTTTTAATAACATGTGCTTTTGCTTCATCTTCCGTTTTTAACTTACCCTTATAACCCTCTACATTTTTAATCTCTTCATGTATATTTGCAACTTCAGCAGGTGATGCAGGAAGTGTAACTTGTTGGGCTTGTAGTTTCTCTACCACTTTTGGCAAAATAGTGATACCATTATCTGGGTTTCCATCACTATCTAATGTTTGAAGTAGTGTATATATTGTAGAGTTGTCTTCTACAACATTGACGCTATCACTTAAAGAAGAAGCTTGCACTTCTCTAAGTGTCATTCCAGCCAAAGTAAAAGTACAATCTTTCCCTTTTTCAAAGGTAAATTTACCACTTGCATCTGTCGTACCACTCTCTGTTCCACAGACATAACCAACACCTGCCACAGCAGAATCGATATAATATCCTGTACCTGTGTTGCTAGTGTTACCATTTGTGCCACCACCATTATTATTTTCATCACCGCCAGTTGGATTACCACTGCTACCACAACCAACCATCAAAGCCAAAGCACCAGTCAACACTAAAGAGATACCAATTTTCTTCATTTAAAGCTCCTTATAAATTTAATATACTTTATTTTACCCCTACCCACTTAAGTTAAGATTAAAATAGTATTAAATTTAGAATTTTTACTACAACAAAACATTCGCTTAATATTGTCTATGGAAAAAAAGAGGGGTAGAGTTTATCTGTGAGGATATGCGTAAAAGGAAAGAACGCCTTACACTCTTTTAAAAAATCTACGGCATTTTCACTGGATTTGTTTTTGTACCCAAGTTGCAACTTGGGTACAAAATTGAAGCTGGTTTTACTAACCCTACTGGACTAGTTTCTTGTTCATAAGATATTTTTAACATCATATATGCTATCATAAATCATGAATGTAGTAATAGATACAAACGTATGGATTTCAGCTTTAATCAGTAAAGATGGTGCAAGTCGTGAGATTATCAAACTGGCATTACTTGAAGAGATTGTACCTCAAATTGGAACAGCTCTGTTTTTAGAGTATGAAGATGTCACAAAAAGAGAAAAGATAACAGCCTTATGTGCCTTAAGTTTAAAAGAGCAGGAAGAGCTTTTGCAAGCATTTTTATCTACATGTAAATGGAATGAAATTTTCTATTTATGGCGACCAAATCTAAACGATAAAGATGATGATTTTCTCATTGAATTAGCTGTTGCAAGTAACAGTAGAGTTATTATTACTGAGAATCAAAAAGATTTAAAATCAGGAGAACTTCATTTTGACTTTGAAGTTTTAACTCCCAAAGAATTTTTGCAAAGGAAATAAAATGAGTACATTAACATTAAGAATCCCCGATACTAAATATGAACGACTTAAAAAGTATGCCAAAAGTAAAGATATCTCTCTCAATAAACTTTTTGATGAGTTTGCAACCATTGCATTGACGCAATATGATGCTAAAACACGCTTTGATATTATGGCTTCAAAAGGAGATAAAGCTAGAGGATTGGCGTTGTTGGATAAATTAGATAAATCTTTGTAGATTTATTTTTTCAACATCTAATAATGCCTATTTTGGATATAAATATATATAGAGTCTATCTCTTGCTATTGCGGTTTTAGTTTATATTTGTACCCAAGTTGCAACTTGGGTACAAGAGTTTAAATTTTAGTTATATTACTTAGTACAAGCCCATAATTTCAAACTCAATATACCAGATTATGATTGAAATTATGTAACCTACAAGCACTGTCCATGCGAGTTTGATATGAGAAGCAAATGTATATATACCTCTCATACGTCCCATTACACCTACACCAGCGGCAGAACCAAAACTGATCAAACTACCACCGATTCCAGCAGTCAATGTTACAAGTAACCATTGATCGATACCCATACTAGGGTCTGCTTTTAAGATTGCACTCATTACTGGTACATTGTCTACGATAGCAGAGATAAAACCAACTCCGACATTACCTGCTGAAGCACCGATAGCATCATAGAGTTTCACGATATAATCCAAATAACCAAGGAAATGCAAAGCCCCTACTGCTGCTAAAATACCAAAGAAAAATAGTAATGTATCGTTTTCAACTAACCGCATACTAGCATAAATATCAAAACTTTTTTCACCACTTCTTTTGACTCTATAAGAGTATAGTTTTAAAAGGGATAAACCAAACATCATCCCCCAGGCAGGAGGTAAACCAAAGAATTGATGTCCTAAAACTGCACTCGCGATAGTAAAAACACCTAGATAAACAGTCATGATACCACCCTTTTTAATCACAGGCTGTTTTTCGGTAGAAGCATCAAACGGTGGTTCACCAGAAGGTACTGACAGACTAAGTAAAAATGCAGTTGCAAACCATCCTATGATAGAAGGTGGGAAAAGATACAAGAAGTCAATAAACTCTGCTTTTTGTGCCTGCCATGACATCAAAGTCGTGATATCACCAAATGGACTCCAGGCACCACCTGCATTTGCAGCTACTACTATATTGATAGCACCAGGTACAAGAAATGCTCTGTTTTTAGGATCGATAGTCAAAAGAACAGTTGAAAGTATTAGAGCTGTTGTCATATTGTCTGCGATAGGAGAGATGAAAAATGCCAAAAGACCAGTCAGCCAAAAGAGTTTTTTGTAACTGTAACCTTTTGAAACAAGATTGTATTTAAGACGATCAAACACACCTCGGTCTATCAATGTTTCGATAAATGTCATCGCAACAAAAAGGAAGAAAAATATTTCAGCAATCTCTAAAATCAAATGTTTAACTTCTGTATGCAAAGGAGCTGTATCAATGCCATTGATTGCAAAATAAAATCCTATAAGCATGAACATAAACGTACCTATAAACAGAGCTGGTTTAGCTTTGTTTATATGGTATGTCTCTTCTGTTGCTATAAAGTAGTAACCCAGGATGAAAATAACAAGCGATGCTATCCCCACCCATGTATCTGTGTAAGTGTGATGTATTGCCTCACTCGCTGCTTCGTTTGCAAAACTAAATATCGACATATACATTAACATGAATATAATCCTCATTGTTTACCTTTTTGTTATGATATAGTGTGCCCCTAAAGGCTCTTCTCTGTATATCGCACTTTTTACGATATTTCTTGAAGTATTTAGACGCAAACGTAGCAATTTACCAATATCTTTTTTTAACATCTTCTCTATTTTCTCTAATGCTTCTTGTAATTTTTTCTTTTCTCTTGTAATTCCAGCAGCTTCCCACATCAAGTGTCTTAACTCATTTTTAAGTTTAGAATCAATAGGCTTTTTTAATATCTCTTCTTCATTTGAAAACTTTTTCACTTGAAAATCTACATCATTTTGCAAAATATCTTTAACTGCCCTTCTTGAAAAGACCAAGCCTTCTAAAAGTGAATTACTAGCCAGGCGATTTGCTCCATGAACTCGTGTAGATGCTACTTCTCCTATGGCATAGAGATTATGCATACCTGGTACTTTACCATTTAGATCTGTCTCAATACCACCCATCGCATAGTGAAAAGCAGGAGAGATAGGTACTTCATCATTTGGAAGGTTAAATCCCATGTCACGTAGATTAAAGTAGATGGTAGGAAATCTTTCTCTGAAAAATACTTCATCAAACATGCTACAGTTGAGATAAACTTCCAATCCTGTTTTCTTTTTCCAGTCAAAAATAGCCCTGCTTACTTTACTTCTAGGACTAAGTTCACCTCTCTGGTCATATTCAAATAAAAATCTCTTACCATTTTCATCAACGATATGAGCACCCTCGCCACGCAAAGCTTCTGTAAGTAACTGTTTTCTAGCACCACGATTGTGGATAAATACTGTAGGATGGAACTGCATCATCTCCATGTCACGAAGATCACACCCTTTTTCTATACACAACCCTTGCATATCTGCACTTATAGCTCTTGCATTGGTATGGTACTCATAGATTGAACCTACACCACCACTAGCTATGATGATATTTTTTGCATAATAGTTACGAAATTCATCCTTATGATAGACACGTACACCATGACAATATCCATCTTCTATAAATAGATCAGTGACAGTAGAGTTATAAAGAAGTTTATGTGGATTTTCCTGCATCAAAAAGTGGTGCATATGCCGACCTGTAGCATCACCACCTGCATGAAGTATACGGTTTCTTGAGTGTGCTGCTTCTTTTGTGTAGAGTAAATTTCCCTCTTCATCTTTATCAAATAAAAATCCACGCTTGATAAAATCATCTATGGCATCTCGACCATCATTACACAAAATTTCAACAGCTTTTTCATCACACAATCCAGCACCTGCTTCCAGGGTATCGTGAATATGCGAGGGAATATCCTCATCATCAACCGCTACTGCCACACCACCTTGTGCATAAAAAGTATTACAGTCCCAGGAGTTTTCTTTACAGATAAGTAAAACATTTTTATCTCTGCTAAAAGAAGCAGCAGCATTTAAACCAGCTATACCAGTACCGATGATGATTGCATCATAGATAGTATCACTTAACTTCATGTGCTTTTCACCTGTTTTGGTACATAAACAGGATCAGTCTTATATCCACAGGCAGTAAAAAATATAAAGACAAATGCTATAATACAAACATGAAAAGTTCTCAAAATATAATTTCGCATTTAACAGGTAAACCTCGATTTCAAAAAATTAGCCAAAAAAAATGTTTTGCAAAACTCATTTCCCTGCTTCCGCCACAGCTTGGGCGTGCGGTTATGTTTACATATGTCAAAAACAAAACACTTTTTTTTGTTTTAAACCATCCAGGGCTTAAAATGGAATTTCATTATAAGATTAATCTAATAAAGAGTTTATTAAATAAAATTAAAGATATTGATAAAAATTGCAGAGATATTGAGGTGACAAATATTAAAGCATTTGTTAGTAATAAAATAGATACCCAGCAAATACCACCACCTCCCTCTACATTTACATACAAGGAACGTGCAAAGGGGCGTTTTTATAACTTTGCTACAAATGAACAGTTAAAAGAACTTTTCAATCAAATCAAAACTCAAATAAAAGCCAATGACACTTCAAGATAAAGTAAAAGCACTCCCCTCCACTCCTGGTATCTACCAGTATTTTGACTCTCAAGGTCATCTTTTATATATAGGTAAAGCAAAAAACTTAAAAAACAGAGTCAAGAGTTATTTCCGTTTCACTCCTTCATTTGGTCCTTCACAAAATACTTCAGCAAGAATTTACAAAATGCTCACTGAAGCTGTTGATATGGCATATATCATCGTCGAGAGTGAACATGATGCTTTAATCTTAGAAAATTCTCTCATCAAACAACTCAAACCAAAATACAATATTTTGCTTCGTGATGATAAAACATATCCATATATCTATGTAGATTTGAACCAGGATTTTCCAAGACTAGAGATCACAAGAAAAGTGATCAAAGGATCAAATATCAAATATTTTGGTCCTTTTTCACAAAATGCACGCCAACTACTTGATGCAATCTACGATATTTGTAAACTTGTACAAAAGAAATCATGTCTTAAAGGTAAAAAAGCGTGTTTGTTTTACCAGATAGAAAAATGCCTGGCTCCCTGTGAGGGGAAAATAAGTAAAGAGAGTTATAAGCAAATAATGCAAGAGGCACTTGAGTATCTGCAAAATCACAAACTTTTACTAAAAAAGCTAGAAGAAAAGATGCTCTTTTTTAGTGAAAATCTCCTTTTTGAAGAGGCTGCTCGTATCAGAAACCAAATCAGCAAAATAAAAGCAACACAGACATTATCTCATATCGACCTTGCTAAGTTAGAGGATTATGATATCTTTGCTATTAGTATAGGTGAAAAGATATCTTGTGGTGTTATGATATTTATACGTCAGGGTAAAGTCACATCAAGCACTCATACTATCTTCAAATCTTCTACTGGTTTTGATCTTGATGAATTATATCGTGTGTTATTGATGGGATATTATCAAAAAGAGTTACCTTTTAGAGTGAAGGAGATTTTAGTTTATGATGAATTTAGTGAACAAAATACACTGGAGGTGTTATTAGAAAAACAATTTGGTCATAAAGTAAGCATCAAAAAACCAAAAATAGGCGAGAAACGCCGTCTTGTTGAATTAGCTTACAACAATGCAAAAGAACTTTTAAGAGTAGAAGATAAGAAACACGATAGAAATATCTATGAAGAGTTACAAAAACTTTTTGCCCTGCAAAATACTCCATACAATATCGAAACATTCGATAACTCACACATGATGGGAACTGCTACCGTGGGTGCGATGGTCAAATGGGATGAAGGTTTCATCAAAAGTAAATACCGCCACTATAATATAATGGCAAAAGATGAATATGGACAGATGAGAGAAATGTTAAACAGACGAGTTGAAAGTTTTGATAAAAATCCACCTCCTGACTTGATGGTCATAGATGGAGGAGAGACTTTACGACAACTTGCTTGCAAAATCATTAAAAAAAGTGGTGTTAATGTCGATGTAGTTGCAATTGCAAAAGAGAAAAGAGATGGAAAAGCTATGCGTTCAAGAGGAAAAGCAAATGATATCCTCTATAGTGATGAAGGTGTTTTGAAGTTAGATCCAAAGGATAAAAGACTTCAATTTATCCAGCGTCTTCGAGATGAAGCACATCGTTTTGTTATCTCTTTTCACCAGAAACAAAAACGCAAAACCGACCAAAAAATTTCTCTGATGAAGAAAAAAGGAGTTGGGGAAGCGACGGTGAAAAAACTTTTGCAATATTTTGAAACATTTGAAAATATAGAAAATGCCACTTTTGATGAATTAAGTCAAGTTGTTGGTACGAATATTGCTTCAAATATCAAAAATATTCACAACTAAAGGATGTAATAGTGATACTTTATGACCAAAACTTCAAATTTCTTGGGATGAGTGCAGAGACTTTGAATTTTCTAGGATATGAAAATATGGAAGATTTTTCTGCTATGCATAGCGATTTTGCGACACTTTTTGTAAAAAAAGAGGGATATATCTACAATTTTGAGAACTTTTCATGGATACATTATGTACTATATAGCGGAACTGCCAACAAAAAAGCATTTGTAAGTAAAAAAAATGAACAAGTTGTACCTGTTGATGTAAGTATCAAAGAGATCTTTTTAAATCAAGACTTTAATGGTGTTACAAAACTATATGGGATTAAACTTTTACATGAAAACTTTTCTGAACTTTCAAACCATCAAGACAACACTGCCAATACAACACCACAAAACAATATAAGTTTACAAAATCTTGCCGGTATCAATCCCAAAGAGTATCAAGAAGCTACCCAGTCAATACAAAGTCCTGAAACAAACTCACAAGAACATATCCAGCCAACACAAGAAAAAGAGTTTAAATTAAATCTTTATGAAGAGAGTAAACCAAAACAAGAAGAGAATCTCGATACACAAGAAGAACCTATTGAATTTAAATTAGATATACCTGAACTATCCCCAAACACAAGTGAAGAAGAAGTCAAGACAACACCAGTACAAGAAACAAAAGATAACAATAGCCTGGATTTTAGCTTAAACCTTTTAGCAGATGAACCTAAGGATCAAGTCACTAACACAGAACAGTTAGCTACACTACCAAAAGATGAATTGACAATACCTGAACTTGATTCAACATTTTTAGAACAAGAAGAAAAATCAATACAACATGAAGAAAAAGAAGAAAGTTCTAAAAAAAGTTTCTTAAATATGTTTACTTCA
>JALSQA010000361.1 GCA_026985685.1 Campylobacterales bacterium
TTCTATTCTCTTTCAATGCACGAATCTCTGTTAATTGCATCATCCATATCTGATCCCATATCTCCCACTTTACACCCCAGTGGTAAAAACTCCACTTTTGTGATATAATCTAAAATCATAAAAGTGGAGACTAAAAATGCCAACAAGAATACGCATAGACCTAGCAGGTTATCATCATAGATAATGCCCTGAAAAATCCAGACAACTTTTTGACCAAATTTATTTCCACCTCATTGACTGCCTAAATCATGCCGTTTTTTGTATAAAATCAAGATAAATATTCATCGGTTTTTGATAGTTTAGTGATGAATGAAACCTCTTAAAATTGTATTTGTAGATAAATGCTTTGATTCCTTCTTTCAACTCCTTTATTGTTTGGTAATCTGAAATGTATATATTGCTCTGTTTCAGGGTTCTAAAAAATCTTTCAATGATGATATTGTCAATGGTTCTGCCTTTACCGTTCATTGAAATTTGTATGTCATGATCTTTGGGGATTTGGGGTCAGGTGACAATGGCAACCTAATCTCTTTTGTATTAGGTTTAGTGTAGCCTGTTACCTTTGCCACTGGAGAACAATGCCAAAGAAGCACTGGCACAGATAGGGGGTTTTCACAGCGTGGAAAAAGTAGAAGGTCCGATCAAGATCATGGAGTATGGCGTGATGAGTACGCCAGAATTGGTCGTGGACGGTACAGTCAAAAGTACCGGAAAACTTTTGACGGCGGCAGAGAGAGTTTATATCTAGTATGACAAGTGATGAATTTGTCAATTTAAAAGAAGAATAAAATTTTGCTATAATGTAATGGTAAAAATTAAAAAAAAGAGGTTGTAGATTGGTATTTATATATCGTGAACATGCTATACAAAGGATGTTTGAAAGAGATATTTTTGAAGAAGATGTCAAGGATGCTATAAAAAATGGAGAAATCATCGAAGAATATCCTGATGATGAACCATATCCTTCATATCTGGCATTGAAATATTTTGATAACAAACCTCTTCATGTAGTTTTTGCGATAAACAAAGAAGCTAATGAAACGATAGTTATTACTGCTTACTATCCAGATAAAGAAAAATGGAGTAGTGACTTTAAAAAAAGGATAAAAAGATGAAATGTGTAATTTGTAAACACGGAGAAACACAAGAAGGAACCACAACAGTTACTTTGGAAAAAAACAATTCTACCATCGTATTTAAAGAAGTTCCGGCTCAAATTTGCGATAATTGTGGAGAGAAATATATTGATGAAGCCACCACAAAAGAATTACTAAAAAAAGCAAGAAGCATCGTTAAAAATGGTGTGGAAGTAGATATTAGGAAGTATGAAATAGCTGCATAATTGCCAACAAAACACAAGTGCCAGCAGTTTACCCTCAAGTTTAAATAAAGACTTAGATTTGCTGTTGAAATATCAGTTAATTGACATACTAAAAGAACCAAATAGTGGACACGGAATAAAAAAAGTCATAAAGCCTTTGTATCCTAATGAAAGCATAGAATTTAAATCTGTAGTGTAACAAGGGTTAGGCCTCCTGCATACTCGGAGCCTCTGCTTCCTCTTTCTCTTCTGATTTTTTCACCCCTTTGATGCGGGTGACGTTGCGCCGCTGGATGTTGAAGTAGAGTTGGGAGAAGTACTCGACGAGTACGACACTGATGCCCGTAGTGATCACGACATTGTAGTCAAACGTGGTTTCCAATGCCAGTATGACGGCGGTGAGCGGAAGCTTCATGGTCACCCCCATAAATACCGCAGCACCTACGGCTGCAAAATAGAACGGCTCTACCGTATATCCCGCATAGTCGATCAGTATCTCGGCATAGCCGTAGCCTGTCAGCGCACCGATGCTCATCAAAGGA
>JALSQA010000362.1 GCA_026985685.1 Campylobacterales bacterium
ATAAAATTTATAATAGTTTTAACTTCTATTTCCCAAGCTGTAGCTTGGGAAATAGAAGAATAGTTTTTGTAAAATATTGGAAAAATAGACAAATGAACAAAAATAGTATATAATCATATTAAAACTATTTATAAGGAAGGCTTTTATGGTCAGTACTACATTAGAAAAAGCGGATAATGATTTTAAAAATATAGTATATAATATGCTTCTTTCAAATGAAGAGGTGTCTATTGTTTCAGATAAAGGTGCTGTTGTGATGTTGACTCAAAAAGATTATGAGTCTATGCAAGAGACATTGAGATTACTTTCGGATAAAAAATCACTAAAAGCATTGCTAGATGCACATCAAAAAAGGGATAGTGATGAGCCATTAGAAAGTTATAGTGTAACAGAAGTATTTAGTGATTTACAAAATTAATATTTTACCAAATGCAAACGATGACTTAAATTGGTTTCGAAGAAATGACAAAAGTAGTTATATCAAGGCTTTTGATTTAACTAGAGAAATCATGGTAAATCCAAGAGAAGGGACTGGAAAACCAGAGCGATTGAAATACTTTGAAAAAGAGGTTTATTCAAGAAGAGTAAATCATAAAGATAGGGTTGTTTATACTATCTATGAGTTTAAAAAAGAGATTGATATAACATCTTATAAAGGACATTATTAATCAACTACCACCACATAGCTATCATCGGTTCACCACTATCCCCACTGACTTATGAACATGAAGAAAAATTAGAGATAGGCACAGCTGTTTCGATAAAGCTTAGAAATAAATTAGTTAATGGTATTATTTATTCACAATGTGAAAAACCTAAGTTTTCATGTGAAAAAGTTGAAGAAGTTTTGGATTTTAAATTTAGTGAAAAGTATATGCAGATTATTAAATTTATCAGCCAATATTATTCATGTTCGATAGGTGAGGTTGTAAAATTATTTTGGGGTCAGGGTTTGACTTTTTACTTTCTTCATGGAAGTAAAAAGTCAAACCCTGACCCCTTATCTCTGTCGATAGATCTTTCCACGCAACAGCAAAAAGCCTATGAGTTTATCTCTTCACATCCCTTGTCTTTATTATTTGGTGATACGGGAAGTGGTAAAACAGAGATATACATGAAAATCCTTGAAGATACAATCAATCAAAACAGAAGTGCGATTTTTCTAATGCCTGAAATATCTCTCACTCCTCAAATGCAAAAACGGCTAAAAGAGAAGTTTGGCTCACTTGTCGAGATATGGCACTCCAAAATAACCAAAAAGAAGAAAGAAGAGATTTTAAAAAAGATATCTACAGGTGAAGTAAAAATCATAGCAGGAGCAAGATCATCTTTGTTTGTGCAGATGCCAAATCTTGGTCTTATCATCGTCGATGAAGAACACGATGATAGTTACAAAGCTTCAAATAAACCTCGCTATCATGCAAGAGATGTAGCGATTTATATGGGTAAAATCCTGGGAGCAAAAGTCTTACTTGGTTCTGCAACACCTTCTTTGACTTCTTATTATAAGTTTCCATTTTTTAGACTCAAAGAGACATTTTTTGATACTCAAAAATCACTTGTTTTTCATAAAGAGACACAAGGAATAAGTGATGAAATATTTGATGAAATATCTTTGATTTTAAACCAAAACAATCAAGCAATAATCTTTTTACCTACTCGTGCAAATTATAAATATTTGACATGTTTTGAGTGTGGAAAGTTTGTAGAGTGTCCATTTTGTTCGGTGGGGATGAGTATCCATAGAGAAAAAAATGCACTTCGTTGTCACTACTGTAATTATATGGAGCGTATTCCCAAAATATGTCCTTCATGTAAGAGTGATCAACTTAGAACAAATCGAATAGGCACTGCACAAGTT
>JALSQA010000363.1 GCA_026985685.1 Campylobacterales bacterium
AAAATATAGCCAAACAGCCAATTGTAATTTCAGATAACAATAACTTTGAGTTACGAAATATTACAACACAGCCAAACACTTATCAATAAAACGTTGTAAAGCCACGCTTAACCAATTTTTTACTAAAATAGATCATGATGAGATCTATTTTAGTAACACTGTTTATCACCTCTTTTTTATTTGCAAAGCAAAATATTTGCGTTTCTATACCTCCACAAGATTTTTTTGTGCATAAAATTGCTAACAATCTTGCCAAAACAACCGTTTTGATCCCTCCGGGAAGTTCACCTGCTACTTTTACTCCAAAACCAAGTCAATTAAAGGCTATTCAAGATTGTTCAATTTATTTTACGATTGGCGTTCCTTTTGAAAAAAACTGGCTTGAGCGTTTTAAAAGTATCAATCCGACACTAAAAATCATAGATACTACAAAAGGTATACAAAAACAACCTATTTCTAGTGAACATGAGAAAGAACATACACACAATGCTCTTGATCCTCATGTATGGCTAAGTCCAGGCTTGGTTAAAAAACAAGTAACAATCATAAAAGATGAACTCTCTTATACTGATCCAAAAAATAAAAAGATTTATGAAAATAATTATCAAAAATTTTTATTGGAATTAAAACTATTGACTAAACAAATAAACAATAAATTAAAACCACTTAAAGAGCGTAAGTTTATAGTATTTCACCCTTCTTTTGGTTATTTTGCAAAAGATTTTAATCTCACACAAATTTCTATTGAGAAAGAAGGCAAAGAACCTAGTTTACAATACATAAAAAAAGTAATAGATTTTGCAAAAAACAATCAAATAAAAACTATTTTTGCAGAGCCACAATTTTCTCAAAAAAGTGCCAAATATATTGCAAAACATATAGGTGGAAGTGTCAAAACAATAGATCCTCTTTCTCATGACTGGGATACAAACCTTATGGAGATTGCAAAAAGTTTTGAAAAAGCAAATTGAGGTTCAAAATCTATGCTTTCGATACAAAAGCCATGAAGTATTAAAAGATATAAACCTTAACATTTACAAAGGTGATTATCTAGCTATTATTGGACCAAATGGAGGCGGCAAAACTACTTTTACAAAACTTTTGTTAGGTTTATTAAAACCTACAAAAGGAAGTATCAAAATTTTTGATAAATCTGTCATTGAAGCAAGAAAAGAGATAGGCTATCTACCCCAATATATAAACTTTAACATGGATATGCCTATCAATGTTTATGATATAGTATTGCAGGGGAGATTAGAACCAACAAAACTTTTTTATACCACAAAAGATAAAGAAATTGTTCACAAACAACTTAAGAAAATGAATATTTTAGATCTAAAACATAGGAAAATTAAAGAACTATCGGGTGGTCAAAGACAAAGGGTTTTATTAGCTCGTGCACTTGTAAAAGAACCTAAAATACTCATTCTTGATGAGCCAACAGCTTCTATTGATCCGGAAGGACAAAAAGATATTTATGCACTTTTAAAAAGACTTCCTTTGACAAAAATCATTGTCAGTCATGATATTCAAGTTTTATTTGAAGGGGTAAACAGAGTTGCTCATATTAATAAAAAATTATATATACATGAAGATATAGAGACAACCATACAGCGAGGCGATGGACACTTTTGTGAGATGGAGTTATTAGATTATATAAAGAGTCATTCATGTTCGAGTTAATGCAAACACCTATCCTAGTGGCTTTATTACTTAGTGTTGCTATTGGAATTATTGGCTCTTTTATGTTGATTAATCGTTCACAATTTATCGCAGCGGCTATTGCTCATGGAAGCTATGGAGGAATTGGAATTGCGATTTATTTTGGATTTTCTCTTCTTTTTACAACCACTCTTTTTGC
>JALSQA010000364.1 GCA_026985685.1 Campylobacterales bacterium
TATTATCATGTCTGTAGGTGTTAAAGGACTTATTGGTATCTTCTTACCAGCTAAAGATGACACAGCTACATTTGGAATTGATCCACAGCCTTCTGTTGTTGTTTCACAAAAAAGTAGTTAAATTTTGATACGAGAGATCTCTCTCGTATCGGTTTTTTTTAGTACATTTGGGTGTCTTAAAAAAAGCTAGTTTTAGACAAAAGGGAGAGGGATTGCTAAACCAGGATAGAGTAATTGATGAAATTTTACATGTAGGACTTTATGATTTAGTTTTACAAGATATGCAAAAATTTCTAGGTAAAGAAAAGATCACTCACGATGAAGCAAAAGAGGCATTAAAAAAAGAGCCTCAGCTACTTAGGGATTATATGCAAACTACAGTTGAGTATAATCTTAGTAATATTCATCTCAAAGATATAGATACATCAAAGCTAGATGAAAAAGTAAAAGAAAAAGCAAAAAAAATAAATAGCAATTTAGCTACCATGAGAGAGATAGAAAAATATACTCTTGATTTTGAACAGAGTTCTACTTTGGTACTTATCTTTTCTGTTGAATTTTTTGTATTGTTTTCAGTTCAGTATTTTATAGTGCTTCTTGATTTAAAAGAGTGGCAATTATGGATTTATGGTTTTTTTGCTCTTTCGATTATAGCAGCATGGATTTATGCTAAAAAAGTACAAAAACTTTATAAAATAAATAATGCAAAATATGAAAAACTATATGATGAAACACTAAAGTTGATAGATGAATTGGAAAAAGAGGGTCATGTTTCTAAAAAAGAGTTATATATAAGTGAGAGTGATGAGCACATTTAATCCTATAGAGATATCTTATAAATGGGATAGAGAAAATTTTGAAAAAGCATTTTCTAATGCGTATACGCATCAATACAAAAACTCAGCAAGAAGATATATAGGTTGGTTTTTTGTTGCACTTGCACAGTTTGGTGTGGTAGGTGCACTTAAAGGTGGTTCAGTTGGACTTTTGATGCTGTCTACTATTTTGATCTTTTATTGGTATGTTGGTAAAAAATGGCTTGTCCATAAAAGGGCAAGTAAAGCTTTTGAAAATTCACCTTTGAAAAACACTATTATCAAACTACAAATCAGTGAAAAAGATATAAAACAAAATGATACTATACTCCCATGGGAAAAGATACAAGGGCTTGTTCCAGTAGAAGATGATATACTTCTTTACCAAGCGGATAAAACTTTTTATATTCCTTCAAATGCTTTTAAATCAGTGGAAGATAAAAGTAGATTAAAATCCTTAGCAAAAGAAAAAGGTAAATTTTTCCATGTTTAAATTAAAATACTTACCACAATACATATTAGTTATCTTACTTCTTATCTTACTTTTTTTAGAGGGCTGGACTTATTATCTAGGTACTGCAAATGTGACATTTGAGAGGCTTGTTGGTTCTAAGCCATATACAGAAATCAAATCACTTTCCCTAAGACGCTATAAAAAGAATGAAATATCACCACATCTTTTTACGATAGAAACAGATGATGAAAAAGCTCTTATTGATGATTTTACAAAGAGTTGTCATTTGAAAAAAGTTACTATTGCTAATCTTCCAAAAGAGGCACAAAAGACAGATAAAGAGATGGTAGACGTGATTAAAAAATCACCATTTATCTATTTGAGTGATGGTTATGATTTGATTAGTCCAGAAAATGGCAGAATGTGTATACTCTTTCGTGATAAAACGAAATTTTATCTTTTTATCAATGGAAATTTATAAGGGAAATATATGACAGAGTATGTTTATATAGGTATTATCATCTTTTTTTTGTTGGCTTTAATAGTGATAGCAAAGGTAGAAGATGGTGAAGAT
>JALSQA010000365.1 GCA_026985685.1 Campylobacterales bacterium
ATCTGCACTTTTTCTTGGAGCGGTCATATTTATAATGACACTTTTTTTCATTAAGATAAGTTTGCGACCACTTGAGCGTGTGAATCGTTATCTTACTACTTTTTTTAATGATGCTATGCATGAGTTGAAAACACCTTTAGGTGTCATGCAGCTAAACTTAGAAATGCTAAGAGACAAAGAGGACAATAAACTTTTTCGTCGCTTATTTAACAGTATGCAAAGTATGATTTTGATTTATGATGATATAGAGTACCATATTAAGCATACTCATGTAGATTATCGTGTTGAGAAAATAGATGCTTCACATTTTCTAAATGAGCGTATATTGGTTTTTGATGATTTGGCAAAAGCAAAACAGATAAAATTACATAAAAATATTGCTGATGAGGTAGAACTTTTGATAAATCGTATAGAGTTACAGCGTATTATTGACAATACCCTTTCAAATGCTATCAAATACAGTAAAAAAGAGACAGAGATATTTGTTACTCTTAAAAAAGAGGCGAAAAAAATTGTACTTTCGATACAAGACCAAGGTAGAGGTATCAAAGATATAAAAAAGATTTTTCATCGTTATAGCAGAGAAGATACTATCCAGGGAGGTTTTGGGATTGGTTTGAGTATCGTTAAACATATCTGTGATAAAAATAATATAACGATAGATGTAGATACAAAATTAGACAAAGGAAGTATATTTACTTATACATTTATAGTTACATGATGAATATTTAGGGCTTTGACGCCTTTAAGTAAATAAAAAGTTACGCAAAAGTTACACAGTTCTTGATACCATTTCTTATATCAAAAAAAGGAGATGGTTATGAACTTAAATAGATTAACTTATTCACTAGTGGCGGTTGGACTTTTGTCCATGTTTGGTAACAATTTGATGGCTTCAGATATTCCTACTGCAGCACCTAAAGTATATCCAGAGGGAGAAGTTGGGCGTATGGTAAAATTGGGTGAAGCGATTTTAAATAAAACAGATACACACCCTTTGACAAAAGATCTTGTAGGTGATAAGATACAGTGTAAAAGTTGTCACCTTAAAGGTAATGATGGTAAGCCAGGTACTGGGTCAGGTATTGGTACATTTATTGGAACAGCAACAGCATTTCCTGCTTATTCTAAAAGAGAAAAAACGGTGCAATCTTTACAAGACAGAATCAATAACTGTTTTATGAGAAGTATGAATGGTAAAAGACCTATTATCGACACAGAAGCTTCTGTAGCTATGGCAACATATATTACATGGCTTTCAGATGGAATGAAAATGCATATGGATACAAAACGTCCATGTAGTCCTCTAAATAGTAAACGATGGGCAAAAAATGCGAAAAAGTTTGCAGGTATACAGAAAAAAGCAACCCATGCAAATTATATGAATGGACAAAAACTTTTTGAAACTAAATGTGCATCCTGTCATGGTAAAAATGGTGCAGGTATGGGAACATTTCCTCCACTTTGGGGTAAAAATGCTAAAGGTGAATGGTTAGCATACAATACCGGAGCAGGTATGAGCAAACTTAACAAAGGAGCTGCTTGGGTACAGTCAAATATGCCTCTAGGTCAAGGTGGTACATTAAAAGACCAAGAAGCAGCAGATATTATGCTTTATGTCGATGCCCAGCCTCATGCAAAATTTGATCTAAAAAAAGGACTTTTACCAAAAGAACAAATGGGTTACTATAATTCTAAAGTTTTAAAAGAGAAACATAGTGTGAGAAGTAATTTTAAACAATTTGGTCTGGATATTGACAAAATCCGTGGCGACCACAAAATCAAGTAAGGGATAGTCATGAAAAGAAAAATAATATTATCATTA
>JALSQA010000366.1 GCA_026985685.1 Campylobacterales bacterium
TGTGTGGATTGGTTCTTTAAGTTATAATTGGGAATGGGTAGCACAATACTTAACATTGTTATATATTCCATTACTTTATCGATGGTATAAAGATTCGGTGATTTTAGAAGGCTCTTTAAAGTTATTACGTATTTCTATAGTTGCTTTTTTAGTAGAAAGTACCAATGAAAGGTTTCCTTTATCTATATTGGGAATGATGACATTGTGGGCATTTATGGATTCTACTCTTTTTGAAACACTCTCCAGAGATCCTTCTATCTCTATTTGGCGGGGAGGATATGAACTTCCTATTATTTTGTTTCATTTTGCAGGGATAGTAACGGCACTTTTTGGGCACACTAGAAGTACTGATAAAGAGAGGTTTATTTTACTTCTATTTGCTCTTAGCTATTTGAGTTACTTTTTTCATGAAGCTCTTGTACTCGCTATGGTCTATCCTTTTGTTATATCGTATTATAATGTAGTGATATTGCAAGAAGTGATAAAAATAAAATCATTTGGTACGATTGTGATAGTGATGATTTGTATAGGGTGGATTGCATCAGGGATTGGATTGATGGTAGCTTTGCAAGGGTTGATTGGGATAGTTGTTCCTATATGGCTTATAGCTATTGGGTGGATGATAAAAATAAATTTTAAAACTAAGGAGATACATCATGTTTAAAAAAATTATAGGTTTAATTATAGTACCGTTTTTATTACAAGCGGCAAATTTAACTGTGCAAAAAGGGACAGTACAAGCTCACACAGAGGTCTTTGGTGATTCTCATATTGATTCAAGTAGCAATAAAATTATTGCATCAATGACGATGGACAATACGATAGAGAGTTTAAAAGGTACACTAAAAATCTCAGTTTTGGATCTCAAAAGCAGTAAAACATCCCGAGATGAACATATGTATAAGGCATTAGAAGCAAAGACTTATCCAAATATTAGTGTGATGGTTCAGCGTGTTTCAAAAAAGGATGAAAAGTACTTTTTAGAGGGAACAGTTACATTACATGGAGTGACAAAACCTTTTAGTACACTCGCTACTATATCTACACAGGGTGATCAAATCACTTTGAAAGGAACATTTTCTATCAGCATGAAATCATATGGTATTAAACCTATAAAATTGCTCTTTTTGACGGTACGTGATCAGGTTGATATTATCTATGATTTGACTTTAGGATAGTATAGTATGCGTTATATTATATTGCTAGGATTTTTTTTGGGAAGTCTTTATGCAGTACCTTTGCATCAGGGAGATCGTCTGGCGATGATCTCTTTAAAAGATCAACATGGTTTGATGCATTACCTTGATGAGAATATTTCCAAAATTATTGTGACATATGATAAAAAAAGTAGTTTAATTGCCCATAAATTTATCCAGACACATACAAATGCAGCAGATTATTTACAAAAACACCATATCCTTTGTGTTGCAGATATATCTCATGTTCCCTCAGTGATATCAAAAGTCTTTATTCTTCCCAAAATTCGTAAGTATCCATATCCTATTTTATTGATTATGGATACAAAAAAACGTATTTTTGGTTATGTTAAAAAGAAGATTGCACTTTATGATTTGAAAGATGGTGTGATTGAAAAGATAAGCTATGCCGATTCTCAAAAGTCATTACAAATATTATTGAAATAGGCTTGATAAAGTATATGATGATAGATTTCCCTGAGACTAAGGTCGTATCTATCCCTTGTACTCCACTAGAAGGGATGGAAATCGTGCATTTGAGTGATTTGCATATTGATCACAAAACTCCTATAAAAGTACTTGAAAAACTAGTAACAATAGTTAATAGTATATCCCCTGATATTGTTGTCATTACAGGGGATATTATAGATACAAATCCACTAGATATAGCAGATAAACTTATGCTTTTTAAAAAAATTTGCTGCCCCATTTACTTTGTTAGTGGTAATCATGATTTACGCTGGCTTAGTTTACTTGTTACACTTCTTTCCTCAGAAACAGTGCATTTTATGGACAATCGATATCATTGTCTTTATTATCAAGATCAACCTTATTATCTTGCAGGAATTGCAGATCGTTTTGCTAACTTTTTTGGGATAAAACGCACAAGCAATACACTCGAATCTATAAATTCACATAAGATACCACTGATATTTTTGGCACATCAACCTAAAGATTATCGTCTTGCATTACGACTTGGTTCATCAGTATTTTTGACAGGACATACACATGGTGGACAAATCTTTCCATTTCACTTGCTAGTGCGTATGGTACAACCTTTTTTGAATGGCATACACCACAAAGATCAGATGTATATTTATGTTAGTCGTGGCTTTGGTACTTGGGGCGTACCTTTTCGACTACTTGCACCTAGTGAAGTGACACATATCAAAATGTGTGCTGAAATGGTATAAAAATAAAATCAAGGTAATACTTAAGTAATACTTCTTTTTTATAATTACACTGTAAATATCAAAAATATACGGAGAAAAAACATGAAAACGATTTTATTGACAGGAACTTTATCTTTAGTGGCTGCGGCTATCTTGACAGGATGTGGAAGTAATAATACAACAACTTCAAATAGCAATATGCAAACAGATTTGCAAACGGGATATTTTATTGATTCACCAGTTGAGGGGCTTTCATATGAAAGTGCATCGGGTGTTAAAGGTGTAACAGATCAGTATGGCAGGTTTCAATATAAAGAGGGTGATAAGGTAAGATTTAAGATTGGAAAGCTAGATCTTGGTGAAGCAATACCTGATCAAGAAGGCTTAGTAACACCTGAAACAATCGGTGAAAATAATGAAACTTTGAAAGTGCAATTACTTAGAGTTTTGCAAGGGCTAGATAGTGATGGAGATCCAAGTAATGGGATTACAATTTCTAAAGATGTTGTAATCTCTTTAGGTAATTTAAGTCAAAATGTTCATATCTCAAATCTAAAAAATGATGATATATTGAAACTTAACACTACTTTGTCTGATCAACTTGATAAAGATTTTGATGGACATATAGATGTTGATGAGACAAGAGCAAAAAACCATTATGAAAATAGTATGCAAAAATGGAAAGGTGGTAATAAACCTGATGATCATGTAGATAATGGAAATGTTAAAAATGGTTTTAATAATGGTCATGGTAAAGATAATGGGCAAGGTAAAGGAAATGCTCAAGGGCAAGGACACCAAAATGATACAGGTATAAATTTTGATATCTCACACTATCCTATATCTACATTGACTCAAGATGTTAAAGATGCTTTAGCATATATGGGAAATGAAGAACGTTTAGCGTATGATGTCTATATGAATTTGTATAACTATCATCTTCAAAATGGTGATACTATAAGACAGTTGCAAAATATTGCACAACGTGCAGAGAGTAAACATATAGCTATCGTACAAGATCTCGTAAGACGCTATAACCTTGGTGCAAATGATGTTACAAATGTTGAAAATCCTATAGCAGATAATACTATAACACAAGATAAAATGCAGATGGGGAAATATGATATACCAGCTATACAAGAGTTGTATGATACTTTATATGAAAAAGGTATAAAATCAAAACAAGATGCTTTAGAGGTAGGTTGTATGGTTGAAGTGACTGATGTGGATGATTTGGATCGTTGGATCACCAAAGCTAAAGATTCTAATGCCACTGATGTGCTTGCAGGATTTGATATATTGATAAAAGGCAGTTATAATCACTACTGGGCATTTGATAAAGGACTCAAAAATATGGGTATAACACAAGGGTGTGCTGTACTTGGAGAAAAATATACTAAAACAAAAGAAGAGTACCCATCTTCACACTAGAACTGATTCCAAGCTCTAGCTTGGAATCATCTAGGGATTGTCAAAAATCATCGTCGTCTTCAAATTCTTTGAGTTGTTTTTGATATTCTAGTTCATCTAGTGCTTTTTGTGAGAGGAAGAGTTTTGACATCTTTTTGACAAAGACAGTTCTTGATTCTAGTTTTGTGAAATAGGCATATGTACCATAAAATGCTATTAGTGTGGTGATGATAACGATAGCTTTTTGTATAGGTGTGAATTTTTGGATTTGTTCTTTTTGTCTTATCTCGCATACCCCTCCTGGGCAGTGTGTGGCTTGTTCTTTTTTTAAAAGATTGAATATCTTACATCCTAGGCAGATAGAGAATGCAGATTCAAACAGTAAAAGTGCCAGACAGATGATACAGACAAAAACTTTGATAGGGTTTGGTTGAAAATCGATTACAAGATAGTAAAACATAGGCAATGCTAACATCAAACCAAGCCCCCACGCAAAGCGTTTTTGTGTAGCTCCTACATATTCTGGTATCTGGTTTTGTACAAAAAATCTACCCAAAAGTAAGCTAGGAGCATATCTAGGCTGGATGACTCTGATGATAAAATCAATTGTAAAAAATGTAACAAAATATTTGGATAATACAGCAGTACCTAACATGACACCATTCATCAGTGCCAAAAATGCACCTACAAATAAAATACCAGCTGCTGCTCTTGCTTCTCTTTCATTGAGTACGCGGACATCATATCCGTTTACTTTTTCTCCATATGCAAAAAATTCTTTGAAATTCATAATTTATTTTTTCCTCTAATCGTGAGCTTTATAATAGTATTATAATTATTTAAAATTAATTATAAATTCTACAGAAAAAAAACTTATAATAACTAATCAAGATATATTGATATATTAATCTAATTATGATATACTTTTTCTAAGAGGTAAGAGGTAAGATGGATATTTTTTTAAAGACGATTTCTGCTATCAATGATGTTACACGTGTTAAGATTTTACGTTTTATTTATGAGAATGGTGAAGTTTGTGTATGTGATATTGAGCAGTCGTTTGGGATGATTCAATCAAGAGTTTCAAGGCATTTGAAGATTCTTAAAGAAGCGGGATTTTTGAGGGTGAATCGGCAGGGTCGTTGGGCGTATTATAGTGTACGTCAGCCTTTGGATAAGTTTCGTTTAGAGATTCTTGAAGAGATTTCTTGTTTAAAATTAGATATTCCTTTGAAAAAAGGGATTTGCAAAAGTGAATAAAAAGTAATGGAGAAAAATATGCAAAAAAAAGTAGAAAAAACAAATCAAGGTGTAAAGATTAACTTTACAGGAGTAGTACAAAAACAACAGATTGTCAAGATGGTTGAAAATTGTGCGACAGGTCAGTGTGAGTGCATGAGTGATGATACGAAAAAAAAGATCAAAGATATGAATGTTGATGGTAAAGATGGCGATGTATCTCTAAGCTTAACAGGTGATGTTGCAAAAGAGGAGATTGAAGCAGCTCTTAAACGCTCCAAAGTCCTCAATAAATAATTACAAATAGGTGGATCCAATGCCATTAAGTTAAGGATTTTATACTTGGAAATGGTGACTTTAGTCCCATCAAATTAGGGTCTAGCTAAAGCAAGATTTCCGAAAAACTGCTTAACTTAATGGCATTGGATGAGGCTATGACAGTAAGTCTTTGCTTCCAATATAAGTTAAAATATATCTTTAAATCTCTGTTTCAAACCATCTAAGAGATATTTATCGCCATGTACTTTAAGTATATGGATGAGTTGATTGTCAAAAAGCATTTTTGTCTCTTGTGATTTTTTATTATCATACAAAACTACAGCAAGTGTACCTGTAACGATCGCCATAGGCTCTAACATCAAAGGATTGTCTTTATATTTTAAAAGTTGAAGATAAGCCTGAAAAAGTTCATTTTCTGCATCGTCTAATGACTCATTTCTATATGCGATCAAGCCTTTGATATATGAGATTTGAAATGTTCCATAATCAGGGATGAGAGATTCATCGATTTGATCGATCAAGTTTTGTGCATCATCAACACTACCAAATCTAGCATATGCCAATGCCAGATCAGCACGGGTGATATCCGTATTCGCAATGATATTGCATTGATTTAGTTTTAATAAAAATTTATCAAAATCATGTGCATAATAGTACAACTGAGCTATCTTGTTTTCATATAAACTTGGTTGTTTTTTATCTAAATATTCACGATGAGGAGCAAGTAAAGAAATTGCTTTTTTGATATCTTTCTTGTGTGCATAGTAAAATGCTTCCATGGTATCGGCTTGAATAATCAAGTCTTGATTGACACTTCCTGGAAATATTTTTTTTCTTTGTTTTGATAGTGTGCGTAAATTTTCACTCATTTGTGGAATATGTTCCCAAGCTCCTATAGTAACAGCTTTGATAAGTCCATCGTGTGCTTTGATGACATTATAATTCCATAGTTTAAAAAATGGAAATGCAATTGCGACAATCACACCTATAGCCATGACAATAGCACTATGTATAGAATATCCATAATATAAAACACCTACACCTGCCATAATAGGTAAAAAGCTTGATTTGAGTGTTTCAAATGCATACTCTTTAAATGTAAAACCTTGTTGGTTTTTGATTTCTCGTTTTGCAATATTTTCAAGTTCTTTTTCTTCGAGGCTTTCTATATCTTCTCTAGTTGTACTAAAGAGTGCATCTGAGTAAAATTTTATTTTTTTTAACCCATTTTGTTTTAGTTGCTGCATTGCTTCTTTATTGCTTGAAGCATCGATAAAGCCACTTTGAGTATTGCCATATTTATCGATTGCAGAATAGAGTACTTTTCCCATATGTTTGCTCCTTTTTGTCTTTGTTTATTGGTATGGTAACAATATCGTACCTTTTAAAAAAAAGTTTACATCCCTTTACACATAAATCCAACAAAAAAAGACTATCATGCCATTATATGTGGATAAAGGATTTTTGTTAGATGGTAGGGATGTTCAATACTATTAAGTTAAGAAGATTCTGTGGAAATCTTGCTTCAGCTAGATCCCGATTAGATGGGACTAAAGTCTCCATTTCCAATAATTATAATTCCTTAACTTAATGGCATTGGCTGGGGGTTTATTGATATCAGATACGATTAGATTAAATATTAAATTAAAAGGCATAGAGGATAATTGATGAAAGATTTTTTTGCAGAAGTTGGTGTACTTTTTAGTTACCCTCGGCATATTGTGTTATTGGTATCTCGTTTTGTATTGGCATATGGTTTTGTGCAGCCAGCGAGTATGAAACTCCATGATTTACAAGGAACTACATTGTTTTTTAAGTCACTTGGTATTCCTTTTGCCCATATGTTTGCTTATATTGTACCGACTTTAGAAACATTAGGTATTGTACTTTTGATTTTGGGTTTATTTACACGTTTGATTAGTCTGTTTTTAGCTGTGATAATGGTTGTCGCTATTTTTACAGTACATTTGTCAAATGGATTTTCGGTGGCAGATAATGGATTTGAAATTCCTTTGTATTATCTGATTTTTTCTTTGATATTTATTTCATTTGGTGGTGGAAAATATAGTTTAGATTATCTCTTTTTTGAAAAGGGTATGCAATGACACAAGAGATGATGCTTTCTTATTTTTCTATGCTTTCATCTGACTGGAGTATATTGGGTGAAGTTATGTTTGGTGTAGTGTTATTGGTGATGGTTTATGTAGCAATCTATGATCGATTTATACAACGAAAAAATCAACTTCTTATAAATTACCCATTGGTGGGGAGGTTACGTTATCTTTTCTATCTTTTACGTGATCCGATGCGTCAATATTTTGGTGATGAGACTTTTTTTGATTCTTTTGAAAAACTTGGCTGGATAAATAAAGTAGCAGCACAAAAAAATCCTTATCTTTCGTTTTCTCCTGCTAAGCCTTACGGAAATCAAAAAATACTTTTTAAACATGCTAATTTTGTAAAAGAAGACAGTGAGATAGAAGAAGATTTTTCAGTTATATTTGGATCAAAAAGGCAAATTCCATTTGTATCTAAAAGTATTATCGGACGTTCTGCCATGAGTGATGGAGCGATATCACCAGAAGGGACTAGAGCTTTTGCAAAGGGTGCATATATAGGTCAATTTCCTATCAATACAGGAGAAGGTGGATTGACTTCTAATTTTCTCTCAACACTAAAGTGTACAGAGTGTAATAATGAATATTTGCAGATGAAAGAAGGAACATGGTTTGCCAAAACAGTTTATAAAATAATGTGCTTTG
>JALSQA010000367.1 GCA_026985685.1 Campylobacterales bacterium
CAAAACCAATATGCTTTTGAAGAGTTTTCATTAAAAGATGCAGTTCTTTATGGAAATAAGAGACTTTATGATGCACAAAAAGAGAAAGAAAAGCTTTATATGGAAGGTGATTTTGAAGACGATGCGGTAAATAATCGTTTGGCGGAATTAGAGATAGTTTGTGCCGAAGAAGATCCTACTTATGAATCTGATGTTCATATCGAAAAACTTTTAGAGGCACTTGGTTTTGAAGCATCTATGCATGAGCAAAAGATGAGTTCATTAACTGGTGGAGATAAGTTTAAGATTTTACTTGCTCAAGTACTTTTCCCAAAACCTGACATACTTCTTTTGGATGAGCCAACAAATAACCTTGACATGGAAGCTATCGCCTGGCTGGAACAGCAGTTAAAAAGACATGAAGGTACAATGATCGTTATTTCTCATGACAGACACTTTTTAAATAGTGTTGTAACGCATATATTAGATCTTGATTTTAGTAAGATTCGTGAATTTACAGGCAATTATGATGAGTGGTATATCGCTGCAAATTTGATTGCAAAACAAAATGAAGCAGATCGAAGTAAAAAACTCAAAGAAAAAGAACAATTAGAAAACTTTATCAGACGATTTTCTGCCAATGCTTCAAAAGCAAAACAAGCAACAAGTCGTCAAAAACAGTTAGATAAACTTGATCTTGGTGAAATTCAAATCTCAAGCAGGCGTGATCCTAGTATCATGTTTAAACCTTGTCGGGATATTGGTCAAGAAGTTTTAGAAGTAGAAGGTGTTTCTAAATCTTATGATGAAGTCGTTTTTGAAAATATCTCTTTCAAAGTAGAAAAAGGTGATAAGATTGCACTTATTGGGACAAATGGTGTAGGTAAAACTACTCTTTTAGAGATAATAACTGAAAATTTAAAACCAGATAGTGGTAGTGTCAAATGGGGACAGACAATTTTTACAACGTATTTTCCTCAAAATACAACAGAACTTATCAAAGGGGAAGAAAATCTTTACGGCTGGATCCAGGGTTTTAGTAAAGATTGGCATATAGATGAGATACGTAAATGTTTAGGTCGTATGTTGTTTTCTGGTGAAGATCAAGAGAAAAAGGTTGATGCACTTAGTGGTGGAGAAAAACATCGTTTGATGATGAGTAAAATGATGATGGATTCTGCAAACTTTTTGATCATGGATGAGCCGGACAATCATCTTGATCTTGAGGCGATTGTATCACTTGGTGAAGCATTGTATAATTATGATGGAAATGTGATATGCGTATCTCATGATAGAGAGTTGATTGATGCATTTGCAAATAGAATTATAGAGATTAAACCTGATGGATCAGTGATTGACTTTAAAGGAAATTACGAAGCATATAAAGAACAATTTTAGGTAGTTTATTAAAATGCCTCATAAATAGTGAGGCATTTTGATTATTTTATATATTTTAATATTTTACGATTTGGAGTCATTCCAATAAATTGTTTTCTAAGATCGCCTTTTTTATCGAAAACAAGCATATATGGTATCTGTCCACCCCATCCTGTATTAGCACGGATAAAAGCTACAAGATCCCAGGCATTATTAAGATTTACTACTGGATAATTTATCCCTTTATTTTTCATAAAATCTTTTAATTCATCGTCTGTCATTTGCATTTGTACTTGAACACCTATGATCTGAAGTTTATCTTTGTTCTCTTTTTGCATTTCGATGAGGTGAGGGATCTCTAAAAGGCAAGGAGGGCACATAGGTCCAAAGAAATCAAGTAAAACCGCTTTGCCTTTATATTTATCAAATAAAAAACCATTTTTAGATATATTTATATGTACCATTTCACCAGAAGTTGTATTTAGATCGATGCTCTGGACGCTATTTTCTTTAGCAGATGCTGTTGAAAATGCTAACATAGTTAGTATTAAAGTGCTAAAACCGAATTTGGTTATTTGTGAAAACATTATGTTATCCTTAAGTTTGAAATATCTACAGATTTAAAAGTTTAGATTTTAGTATGATATCCATTAAATGTGTATTAATCGTGTATGGTATAATGGTAAAAAAAAAGGAAAAAGAGACAATGAAATTAACTCATTTGGATGAAAAAGATAGACCAAAAATGGTAGATGTAACAGATAAAGAAGCAACAACAAGAGTTGCTGTAGCTAGTGGTGTGATCAAGATGAGTCAAAAAGCTTATGATATGATCGTATCCAATCAAACAAAAAAAGGTCCTGTTCTTCAAACGGCAGTTATTGCAGCAATCCAAGGAACAAAACAGACATCAACACTTATACCAATGTGTCATCCTTTAATGTTGACATCAGTCAAGGTTGATATTGAAGAAATTCCTTCATTACCTGGTTTTAAACTTGAAGTTATGGCAAAACTTACAGGCAAAACAGGTGTAGAGATGGAAGCATTAACAGGAACAAGTATTGGGTTATTGACTATTTATGATATGGCAAAAGCGATTGATAAATCTATGGTTATATCCAATGTTCAGTTAGAATCAAAAAGTGGAGGTAAAAGTGGTGAATTTAGAAGGTAAAAAGTTAGAATTAACTTATCCTGCAAATTGGGATTATAAGGTGATTATCCATAAAGACTGTGATATCCATGATATAACAAAATGTGTATTTGGACAAAGAGATCATAAAGTAAGGAAATCAAATAAAAGTAAAAGTGATAAATATCATAGTTATAAAGTTAGTACACTTGTACATAATGATGATGACAGAAAGGAACTTTTTCATCAGCTCAAAAAACATGATGATGTAAAAATGGTTTTATAGCCCTAATTTTAATCCTATATTTACAGTAAGTGCAAATTCAGTTTTAAAATGATTTTCTCTTCTTTGAACAAGGTGAGGAATTGTGTTTATATAAAACCATTTTTTTAGATAATGTATATAACCTAAACTCATACCTTGCCAATCTTTATAAAAGTGTTTATTTGTTTTATCAGCAGTAGCATAAGTGATTCTATAAGTTAAAATATTATTTTTATTGTAAGTATAATATAGTTTAATATCATTTTTTATATGTGTGTTATGATGATTGTCATGATTTGTATATATCTTATTACGTTGTTCTAGTAGAAAAGAAAAATTAATAGGCTTATAAAAAACAAGTTGTCCAGATTTTGCAAAATAATTGTGATAGAAAAAATAATAAAGTGTGATGTTACTGTTTGAGTGAATATTATAAGCGTATGAGAAATCTTTTTCTATACTTAATGCCTGATAAAATCCAAATGGTGAATGTATCTTAAATCCTAGCTTTGTATAAAAACGATACTCTTCATCTCTTGAAAAATAATATCTTAATCCTACACGTACGTTTTCATCTGTAACAAGATTTTCATTTTCATACTCTGTTTGTTTATTGTGAATATACTCATTTGACTCTTTGCTAAAAGTTAATTCCAGTTTTTTGCTAATCTTTGGAAGATAAATATGTCCTCTAAGATTTAAAGAAAATTGTATATGATTATTTTGAGATGTCTTGAAAGATGTGATTAGTTGTAGATTGTTATGCTCAATATTGTTTTTTTCTAAAATTTTACAACTTTTCTCACACTTAACTTTGTCATCAATACTATGGAGAAGTTTGTGATATGATTGTGTTAAATATGATCTTATGAAGTCCAGTGAATCATCAGATGTCGCACTAGAAGGGATAATGATCACAATCATGATAAAAAGTAAGTGGTGTTTTTTTAGTATCATAATGGCATGAGCTTTATTCTTTTTTTACATGATACACTTTTTTTTGAAAAAATTCAAAAATCCCTTTACATTTTAATATTTTTTCGCTATAATTTCGTCTCTTTACAAAAATGCGGGAATAGCTCAGTGGTAGAGCACGACCTTGCCAAGGTCGGGGTCGCGAGTTCGAACCTCGTTTCCCGCTCCATTTTTTAAAAGATTTGTAAAAAATGATGGTGCCCAATTTAGCCCGGGTGGTGGAATTGGTAGACACAGGGGACTTAAAATCCCCCGGCTATTGCAGCTGTGCCGGTTCAAGTCCGGCCCCGGGCACCACCAAAATAATCGTTTAATAAACGAGGCGACGATGAGGCGACATAGCCAAGTGGCTAAGGCACGAGCCTGCAAAGCTCTGATCCCCGGTTCGAATCCGGGTGTCGCCTCCATAACTTTTATATTGTCGGGAGATGGCAGAGCGGTTGAATGCACTGGTCTTGAAAACCAGCGAGGGTCATACCTCCGGGAGTTCGAATCTCCCTCTCCCGGCCACAAACTAAGAAAAATGAGATTTTTAAATAAATTTGCTATTGCCAAGAGGGAGATTCGAACGATAAGAGTTCGGTGACGCGAAGCACAACTCCATAATATTTCCAAAATAAATTTTTATCCAAGCTTAAATATACAATATGTTTATTTTTCTTATTAAAAAATATTATTCTGTTTACTATTCATTTAATCTATTTTTATACTTTAAGCTTTTTAGTAATAAATTTTTGTTATCATTCTACTTCATTTCAATTTTAGAGGAGAAAAGAATGAAAAAAATTACATTAAGTTTAGCAGCTATTGCATTAATCGCAACTGCAGCACAAGCAGACATCAAATCAAAAAGCTTTGGTGGAAATGCTAGTTTGTTTTATGGAACAAATGATGCAGGTAATGGAGATCTTTTAAACAAAGGTACTTCATATGGTGATTCAGCAGTTCACTTAGGCGGTGCAGCTTCTGTTGGTGCATGTGATACATGTGTAACTTTAAACTATGGTGTTACTGGTGTTTCTACAATGGGTCTTGAAAATACATTAGTAGCAGGTACATGGGTTGATCATAGAGGTCTTGTAAAAGATGCAGTATGGATTGATACATTAAATCTTTCTTTCATGCCATTAAGTGGTGTTTCTAATACTACAATGGTTCTAGGTCGTCAAGCACTAGACACGCCAATGGTGTTTAGTGAAAAATGGAATATCGCACAAAATACTTATGATGCGGCAGTTGCTGTAAATAATGATATTGTTGATACTACTTTAGTTGCTGCCTGGGTTGGAAGAAGCAATATTACAGGTGCAGTAAATGCAGCTGGTGGAACTACAGTTGTTGCTGATAACTTTGGTGATGGTTTTACATCATTCTTAACTAAATCAGGTGCTTTTGCTTTTGGTGCTGTTACTAAAGCAATTACAGGTGTAACTGCTCAAGGTTGGTATTATATAGCTCCAAGTTTTGCAAAAGTTGCTTGGTTACAAGCTGATACAGAATATATGGGATTTGGTTTAGGTGCACAATATGTATATACTGATCCAAATGCTGGTAGTACAGGTAATGGTTATGCTGTTAAATTAGGTTATAACTATGAAGGTATAGGTTTAAGTGCTGCATATTCAAGCAATGATGATAAATTAGTTACTGCTGCAAATCTTGGTGGTGCTCAATCTAAACTATATACAGAAGCATGGTGGAACTATGGTAAAGTAAGTGCTCCTGACACTGACTCTTATAATGTTACTGCAACATATAGTGCAAAAGATATAGCTGATTTTGGTATCTACTATACAAATGCTGACCATAATGGTGGTAGCACAGGTGACTTAGAAGAAATTGCTGTTACAGCTGGTAAAGATCTTGGTAACCTTAACCTTACATTAGCTTACATCAATGGTAAAGTTGATGGTGGTTCTTCACAAAATGACGTTCAAGTTTACGCAAATTATAAATTCTAATTAGCAAAAGTTAAACGTTGTTATCCAAAAAGGAGTGTCACATTTGTGGCACTCCTTTTTTTATCTCCATACAAAATATCCTACAATAGCAACTACAAAAACACCTATAAAATTTGCGATAACCCCTGTTTTTGCCATTTGTCCAACTTTGATAACACGACTACTCATAACTATTGCATTGGGTGGTGTAGCGATTGGTAACATGAATGCATAACTAGCTGCAATAGTGGAAATCATCATCAATACAACACCATCATGTCCCATCTCTTTTGCAAATTCATAAAAAATAGGTAAAGCGATAGAAGTTAATGCAGTGTTACTCGTCACTTCTGTAGAAAAAGAGACAAATAAAGCCACAAGCAAAAACATCCAAAATAGAGGCATATGTGAAATGAAAGCGATTTTGTGAGCAATATCTGCAGCAAGTCCTGTTTTTGTAAAAGCAGTAGCTATACTAAATCCAGCTCCAAATAAAAAGATAATCTCATAAGGCAAGTCCCTAGTATCTTCCCAATTTAAAAAACCAAATTTAGGCATAAACATCAACAATCCAAAACCAAGTAAGATTAGTTTTTCATTTAAGCCTAAACCTCCATAATATGGCTTGATAGGGGTATTTATAAGTAATAAAATAGCTAATGCACAAAGAATCCAAATAAGACGTTTTTGTTCATTATCCAATAAAGGAACAGTTGTATCAATCTCCTTAACTGATTCATTTTTGACACTATGTGAAAGTATATAAGGTATGGTGAGTAACATGACAAAAGCTACAGGAGCAACCAGTATAATCCATTGCCCAAAAGAGGGTGCAAGTACATTGTGTTCATCAAGAAAACCGAGTAAAAGCATATTTGGTGGTGTACCAATAGGAGTGATAATACCACCAATACTTGCACCATACGCGATAGCAAGTAAAAAACGAATTTTTAGTTTTTTGTTTTGTGTTAGATATAATCCAATAGGCAACAACATAAGTGTGATAGTAGTATTGGATAAGATAGCACTTAAAAGTGCGGCTGTTATGGATAGAGCATAGATTATTCCAGTAGGTGTATTTGGAAAAAAAGATAAAAGCTTAGCACTAAAATATTTATGCAATCCAATTTTTTCTAATGCAATAGCCATCATAAATCCACCAATAAAAAGAAAAATGATAGTTTTTGAATAATTAGGAGCTACAGCTTTTATATCCAAAATACCAAAAGCAGGAAATAATAAAATAGGAAGCAGGGAAACAACGCCAAGAGGTAAGGCTCCATTTGTCCATAAAGTTACCAAAAAAGCCACTAAACCAATCAAAAGAGCATGTTGGATAGAAAATAGTATTAAAGAGAATCCAAAAAATAGTACTCCAATTAGTATACCAATGCCAAGACCTTTCATGTCAAACTCCTTTTCGTTTAAATAACACTCCAAAAAAAATAGTTGCAGCTACTAATATAATAGCAGCAGTAGCAGAAATATCAAAATTGTATGATAAAAAAAGACCAATAATTGAAAAAATAAATCCTAAAATTCCAGAAACAACCATCATAATGCGAAAATCAGATGTGAATTTTTCAGCTATAAATGGAGGTATACTAAAAAGTGCAATAACTAAAATAAGCCCTACACTACGAATACTCATGACAATAGTAAGAGCCATCAGTACAAGTAAAAAAGCATAAATAGCTTTGACATTAAGACCATTTAAAAGTGCAAAATTCATATCATATGATATCGCCAGGAAACGATGATAAAAAATCACAATAGAAAATAGCAATAGTATATCTACACCAACCATAAAATAGATATCTTCTGTAGGAACCATTAAAATGTCACCAAATAAAAAACTCATCATATTAGGATGATATCCTGGAGTCAGATCGATAAAAATAATACCTATACTCATACCCACAGCCCAAATAACACCAATGAGGGTATCGCTTCTATATTTATTAAAATAGGTGATATATGCTAAAATCAAGGCTAAAAAAAGAGCAAAAAGAGTGGTTGTAAAAAGAAGAGAAAGTCCAAAATAAATCGCAATTCCAATTCCTCCATAGCTTCCATGAGCAATAGCCGCTGCGATAAATTGTGAACGATTAATCAACATAAAAGAGCCAATAATTCCAATAGCAACACTAAGTAATAAAGCCACTAGGATAGGTGTTTGTATCAACTCGAACATGAATGACTCTTTATATAATCTAATAACTCCATCTCACAAAAGTGTCCATCGCCTCGCTGTATGGTTGTTTCTATATCTTCATGTATATATAATTTTTTATTAATATGAGCAACTCTGTTTACCCCTTCAAATAAAACTTGAATATCATGACTGACAATGATTTTTGTTAAAGGAAGTCTTTTTAA
>JALSQA010000368.1 GCA_026985685.1 Campylobacterales bacterium
TGGCATCCTGCACACTTAGCAAAAAGTGCTGCACCATCAGCCATCAAAAGTGAAGTTGTTCCTGCAAATAACATTGCGAGTGCGATTTTTTTCATATCATTCTCCTTATATTTTGTATTTGATACAAAGCAATTATATCATTCTAAAGTGAATTTATTGTGAAATTTGTAAAATTCATTCAAATTTTTCTTATTAGTTTAGCAATAAGCAATTGTTATCTTAAAGATTTTATTTGAAAATAGATATAATCAAAAACATTAACTTACTGTTTGTGTAAGAATAGTTGATTAAATATATAGGCATAACCTTAATCATTTGAAATTGGTTTTGGCATCCAATAGTAGCAGGAGGATAAAATTATGGATAAATTACAAAAAGATGGATACAATAAATTTCTCAAAAATTATTTTAAGCACAACAAAGATCTATTTAAAAGACTTTCCAATACACAAAAACCTGATACGATGATTATAACATGTAGTGACAGTAGAATCAATCCGGCTTTGTTGCTTGATGCAAAGCCCGGTGAACTTTTTGTGATTCGCAATATAGGTAATGTTGTGCCACCATATCAACCCGAACTCGGATCTACTCAAGCTGCCATTGAGTATGCTGTAAATGTTCTAAATGTAAAAAAAATTGTTGTTCTTGGTCACAGTAATTGCGGTGCTTGTGCTCATATGTATCATGAACACAAAGAGAACGAACCAGAATTGAAACATGTTGATCATTGGTTAAAACATATTGAAATTGCAAAAAGTGCCGCAATGCTCGAAATACATGCTGATGAAAATAAAAATTTATTTGAATTAACAGAAAAACACAATATAGTTTCTTCTCTAAGAAGATTAATGGGATATCCATATGTTCAGAAAAGACTAATTAACAAGAAAATAGACATTATAGGTTGGTGGTATGATATTGGCACAGGATCCGTAGAAGTCTATGATTTCAACTCTAGACATTTCTCGCCTGCTATTTAAATGAATCAATTTGGCACCATCACCTCAACTTCCCAATCACCGTATATCTATCCCAATACTCATCAAGTGCCTCATTCATCTCTTTTGGATCTAGCTTCATAGGCTCTTTAATGCCGTATTTTTGGATGAACTCTTCGTCCATGACGGATGTGCTTTTGTTGGGGTATCTGAAGTAGTATTCTAGGGCGGCTTTCATGTTTTTTTTGCCTCCATAGACAAGTAGTGCATTCATATATGCCTTTTGCAAGGAGACCTTTCTCTTGGTGTGGCATGGGATGCAGTTGCGTTCAAAGGAGTTTTGAGACCATAGGGTTGTGATAGTTATCATGAGCAAAAGTATCTTTTTCATCTTTGCCACCTTAGTGTGATTTTGGTGCCTACTTTTGGGGTGGAGTCTATATCTATTTGGATATTGTATCTCTCTGCAATTTGTTTGACGATATTTAGCCCTATCCCAAACCCACCCTCGAATGTGCTAAATCTGCTGTATCTGTCAAAAACTTTTGCAATCTGCTCCTCACTCATTCCGATACCGCTATCCTCTATAGATAAAATCCCTTGATCTAATACTACCTCTATTTTGCCGCCTCTTTTGTTGTATTTTATGGCATTGGAGAGTAGATTGTCTATGATTCTGGCTATGAGCTTTTTGTCTGCATATATTGTCGATGGGCTTAGACTTTGAATGAGCTCAATCTTTTTAGACTCCATAAGCAGATCAAAATACTCCAACCTATTTGCCACCAACTCCTCAAGCTCGATCTCCTCATCGTTGGTTTTTTTGTTGCTCTCCAGTAATCCAAATTTCAAATCTTCATACAGAGTTGAAA
>JALSQA010000369.1 GCA_026985685.1 Campylobacterales bacterium
TAAGAAAAGAAGATACTGATTGGATTGAGGAAATTAGAGATACTTATGCACCATTAACAAGAGATTATTATAAAGATCCTGAAAATTTTAACCTAACTAAAGAGTTTATTGAGACTAAGACATCTTATTCTTTATAGTTATAATAAAATTATGATAGTATAAATATTCATATATAGACATTAAAGTAGAACCAATAAAAATATGTTTAATATTGGATCTGTTTAGAGACCGTTCACAATTCCGTGTCAAGTAACATATAGTAGCACATATAGTGCTACAACCTCTATTCTTAAACATCTAAATATTTGTCCAACCTCCCTTCCTTGTGCTTGCACTCTCTTTGAGAAAAAATATAGCTAACTGAGAGAGTGTTAAACTTCAGTTACGAATTGGCATTGTCCATTTTTTTGAGGCATTTTTTATCCCTAGATAGAGTAGCTTAAGTAGTGAATTTTCATTTGGAAAGGCACCTTTAGTTTTTGTGAGTTTTCTAAACTGACGATGGACTGACTCAATAATATTAGTCGTATAAATCATCTTTCGTATATCAGTGGGATATTTAAAAAATACTGATAAATTATCCCATCTATTCTGCCAAGAGTTTATAACAAATGGATACTTTTTACCCCATTTTTCATCTAGCTTTAATAATTCTTCTTCTGCCAGTTCTTTTGTAGGTGCTTGGTAAATAAGTTTTAAATCTTTTGCAAACTCTTTTTCAAAGAAACTTTTTGCTAAAGCAAAACCGCATTTGCTAGTTTTGATCTTTAGAAGCTACATAGCGAATATAGTTTCTTATTTGTCCTCACTTCGTTGCGGGGTTGTCGCTTCGCTCGGACGATGCACTATACAAAGCTGCATATTTGTTTGAGGAAATATATAGTTTATTGCTTCTGGAAACCCTTTAAGTCCATCAACAGATGCTATTAGTATATCTTCTACTCCTCTATCTTGTAGATCTGTTAATACAGATAACCAGAAATTAGCACCTTCGCTCTGGGAGAGGTATAATCCAAGTATCTCTTTTTTTCCATCCAAACGAACCCCTAAAATGGGTATATACTGTTTTTGAGGCATACTTACCACCATCTTTTACTTTGTAGTGTATAGCATCAAGCCATATATACTCTCTAATGGTCTTGATTGTCACTCTTTTACTGTATTGATGATTTTATCAGTTACTGCACTTATTGTAGCTATTGATATACTTACTTGATATATATATCTTCTATATGAGAAAATATATCTCTATAACTCATCCCAAGACCATACATTGATATAATTTTCTCTTCTATTATCATCACTAATGGTAGTTTGATATTTTTTAACTATTTGAGGTTTAAAGGTTCCATTCCTATCACGAGGTGTCTCTAATTCAAATGTTCCATCACTGGCACCTTTAATAGTTTTTTATTAAAACCATTTCTTCTATTGGATTTTCTACTTAAAACATCATTAGCAGTATGAGATTCTACTTCTGCTTCTAGTGCTGCTTCTGTAAGCTGTTTAATAAGTGGTGCTAAAAGTCCATCTTTGCCTGTTAGTCTTTTATCATCTCTAAACTCTTTGAGTATCTCATCAAAATTAAATTCTATTTTTTCTTTCATTGTCAATCCTTTTTGTTATTTTATCAGATTGACACGAAATTTTTAACACTCCCTTGAACTTATTTATAATTTGACAGGTAGATAGTAGCTTACTTCAAACTGATTGTTGTTTAAAAAGTGATTTTTATGATATATTGTATATGCAGGATTTGTAGTTGTCTCATATCCACTATCTATTAGCCATTTAAAATAT
>JALSQA010000370.1 GCA_026985685.1 Campylobacterales bacterium
CTCATCAAAAGTGTGCATACCTACTTGTGCTTCTAAAATGGAAGGTACAACTTGGTTTGTTGCTGTAGGAAAATAGAAGTTTGCTTCTCCTTTTTGGGAGAGTTTAAAATTGCTACGGATATCTATATAATTTGTTTTATTCTCTTTTTTTAGTTTTAAGTTTGTAAAACTAAAATCTTTGTATTCATCATTTTTATACTCTTTGGCTACGGCTTGAAGTGATGCTTCGACATTTAGATTTTTTGCAACTGCACCAAACAGATAATGACTTTCCATCTTTCCTGTAATGGGTTCATTTTGAAAAAATTCTGTTTTTTGAAGTATGATTTTGTTTTCAATTCTCTGTGGCAAAAAACTCTCAACTGAAAAGTGTGTTGTTCCAAGTACTTTATCTGCAAGTTTTACTTCAACAAGATAACTTCCTGTTTTGTAAGTTTGTGGGATATCAATACTAAAATCAATCGTACCTGTCTCATCGCTTTGGTGTACTTTCTTGTATATAGTTTGAAAATCTGGTGTTAAGATACGAATCTTTACAGGAAGATTTCTGGCACTATTATAATCTCTGTCTTTGAGTACTATAAGCATTTTTGCATTAGAGCCTGGTCTTATGAGTTTGCTTTGTAGATATATCCACGCTTTATAACGGTTTTGAAGTTGTTCTTTTTGGATGACTTTTGCTTTATTCAGGGGTGCGTTTAATACCAGAAAGTTTTGATCTAAATCATGTTTGACGATGATTACAGTAGGATTTTGTGATATGAGATTTTGTTTGTTTAGGATACAGATACCATCTTTGTTACTCAAACCAGATATAATAGGTTCGTTTTTATCTGAAAAGAGAGTGACTGTGGCATTTTGGACTGGATTTACCTGATGTAAAGAAGCCAAAGAGATGAAAGCTTGATCTTTTGCGATTTTGGCACTGATACCTATATCGCTTAAGTAGACAACTTTTTGAACGAAACGTTTTCCAAAACGCATTACAATGCGAAAAATTCCACTTTGGTATTGTTGGGTAAACTTTCTGAGTGAGAAGTGATGTTTGACAAAGCGGTTTTTTTGATTGTTTAGGGTTAATTCTTTTGAGTAAACTTGTATGGATGCTTTTTTGACCTCTTTTGTATCTCCTTTTTGAAAGTTCACAAAGTATCTGTAGTTAAACTCTGGTATCTTTTCGATTATCATCATGACTTTATCGAGATTGACACTCTCAAATGAGATATCTCCTTTTGATGAAAGGTAGGGCTTGTTTTGTTCAAAATGCAAGGCTGGTTTACGATCACCCATCTTGACGGTAAAATGATTATCTTCTCTTAGTTGGAACTGGTAACTATCTTTTAAACCTTTTGATATGGTTAGTGTATATATATGCCTTGGTTTAAAATCAGCGATGATATCAACATATGTTTCGCTTCCTTCGTTAATATTCTCTTTTTTTCTATCTTCATAATCAATATATTTTACATCTGTGAGTGAAAAATTTTCTATACCTTTGATATGTATGTAAGGTTTTACAGGATTTTCATCACGATAAAAATATCCTGGAAAATAGAGACGAATAGCCAGCCTGCCATCACCCAAAGCTATGAAACGAGGTTTATCATAGATAGGCATTGCTTTTCTTTTTGTATCGAGGGTAAAAGGCATAGATTTTTGTGTAAATATACTGGTATATGTTTTATCAAGGGGTTTATGTTTTTGGCTTGAAAGTTCTTGTTTGATTAGTACTTGTATTGGATTATCTTGTATGGGTTCGAGGATTTTTGCTAAGAAAACTTTTTGGTTTTGAT
>JALSQA010000371.1 GCA_026985685.1 Campylobacterales bacterium
ACATTAAGAGAAGTGATCAAACTAAATGACCTTAAAAGTGTTGAAGAGATCACAGACTATACAAAAGCTGGTGCATTTTGTAAAAGTTGTATCAAACCAGGCGGACATGAAGAAAGAGAATACTATCTTGTAGATATCTTAGCTCAGGTTCGTGGAGAGATGGAAGCTGAAAAAGTTAAACTAGCAGCAGATTCAGCAGCAGGTGTTGGCGATGAAGTACCTTTCGCACAGATGACATTAGTACAAAAACTAAAAAAAGTAGAATCTGTACTAGATGAAAACATCCGTCAAATGTTAGTTATGGATGGTGGAAATATGGAAGTATTGGATATCAAAGAAAATGGTGGACATATCGACATATATATCCGATACCTTGGTGCGTGTAGTGGCTGTGCAAGTAGTTCTACAGGAACACTCTATGCTATTGAAGCAACTCTAAAAGAAAAATTAGACGAGAGCATCAGAGTTTTACCTATATAATAAACTTAGCAAAACTAACATATGTCATGAGCAATATTTTCACAGCTGGGGAAAATATTGCATTTGATGTACTTGTTATATGTTTATTTAATTTAGAAACTTTTTTCATTTTCTGAGAATATATTGTTGTGTATTTGTTTAACAATATTTTCTTCATTATTATGACAAAATATTTCTATGTTTGATAATACAAACAAATCTAAATATCCAAAAACTTATATCCTATTCCTTTGACACTAACAAGCTTATCTTTAGATATATACTGTTTGAGACGGTTGACATAAACGCGTATAGAACCCTCACTAAACTCATCACTTGCACTCCATAAGTGGTCTATTATCTGCCCTTTTGTTACAATTTTGTTTGCATTTGTTATAAATAATTCGAGTAACAAAATTACTTTTTTAGGCATTTTTACTTCTTTCTTTTGGTAAAAAAGTGTACGGGACAGGGTATCAAAAGAACACTCTTTTGAAAGTTTGATATAATTTCCATCAGGGTGAAGATAGCGAAAAATATTTTCGATACGACAATGAAGTTCATCTAAATCAATCGGTTTTTTTAAAAAATCATGACAACCATTTTGAAAGCAAATTTTAAGTGTCTTGGTATCTTTATATGAGGTAACAAAGATAGTTGGTGTAGTATCACCACTCTCTTTGAGGCTGACAAAAAGATCGATGCCATTTTGGTGGGGGACATTAATATCAAATATACACAAATCAAACTGTTGAAAGTATTTCTTCGCCAAGGCTTCATGTGCATCATGTGCAAGTGTAACACCGTATCCCATCTCTTCAAGAAAATCTTCTAAAGTCTGTGCAAATAATTTATCATCTTCAAGAATAAGTATCTCTCTTTTTATCATAAAAAGATGATAGAAAATTCATGTTAAATAATTGTTAACAGGAAAATATTGTTTAACAATTACTTAACTTTTGAGGTATAACATTGCGGTTATGAAAATTATCAGGAGGCAATATTAAAATGAGAAAAAATTTCTTTATATCCATGGTTACAGCGAGTATGCTACTTTTTACCGGCTGTGGTAGTGGTGATAATAATAGTGAAACAATCAAAACTTCACTTTACAAACTCTCACCCCAATCAAATGAGACAAAAGGTTATCTCTTTTACGGAGATGTCAATCCAAAATCTCTGGGAGCTTTGAACAATATAACACTTATTGATTCGAAAAATCTAAAAAAGGATAAAATATCAAAAGAGCAAATAGATGTCAAATATCCTGTTGTTACGACTACGCTTGATTACAACGCGACAGATAAAAGTTACAAAAATCTGACAAACAGAT
>JALSQA010000372.1 GCA_026985685.1 Campylobacterales bacterium
GAGAAATCATTTTTGTTGCAAATATTGAAACGTCCACATAATGTCTTGATCAAAACAGAGAAACTTACAAGGATATCTCCTGTAACTATCTTACAAAAAGCACTTCAGACATTTGCTTCTTTACATGATCTTGATCTAACTTATGCAAATATCTATCCACAAAAAATCACTATCACAAAAGATGAAGATTTTACTATTTTAAAAGATATAAATTATTTTCTAAATCATTTAACTTACGATAAAAAGATTTTAGTAGAAGTTGGATTTGGCAGTGGTCGTCATCTCTTGTATCAAGCCAAACAAAACCCCAGCAAACTTATCATAGGTCTTGAGATACACAAACCATCTATCGAACAAGTGATAAAACAGTGTAAACTTCAAAATATAAACAATATTCTCATCGCTGATTTTGATGCGAGGATATTTTTACAGTTATTAAAATCAAATAGTGTTGAGAAAATTTTTGTCCATTTTCCAGTACCCTGGGATAAAAAACCTCATAGACGTGTCATTTCTGATGCTTTTGTAGAAGAGTCTTTACGAGTATTAGAAAAAGATGGTACATTAGAACTTAGAACAGATAGTGAAAATTATTTCTCTTATGCCTGGGATACCTTCAATCATTTAAACAAATATGATTTGCATATCCGTAAAAATTATGACTTGCCTATTTCTAGCAAATATGAAGACAGATGGAAAAAAGCAGAAAAAAATATATATGATTTGATCTTGAAAAATGAAATCCAATCACAGGAGAAAGAATCTTTTGATGAAATTAATTTTAAAGAAAATATCTCTTTTGAAGAGGTCAAAAAAAGATTTAAAAATATCACACTCAAAGGAGATGACCATTTTGTCCATCTGGAAGATATCTATACCATAGATGATAAAAATGGATTAATCAAACTCTCTCTTGGTGCATATGAAAAACCAGAACATAAATTTTTACTTTTTAAAGAAAATAAGATACAATATTTTCCATCAGGTCTGCTGCCTTTGACACAAAATGTCAAATCACATAAAATAATCAAAGAGTTTTTACATGTCTAATATAATCCAAGCAACTAATCTTATCCTTGCCTATAAGAAGAATGAACCAATCATCAAAGATACAAACTTCCATGTACAACAAAAAGACTTTATCTTTTTGACTGGAAAAAGTGGTAGCGGTAAATCAACTTTTCTCAAATCTCTTTATGGAGAATTAGCACTAAGTGGTGGAAAGCTAAATGTTTGTGGCTTTGATCTCGAAAATATCAATAGTAAAAAATTAAGCCTGTTAAGAAAACATATCGGAGTTATTTTTCAGGATTATAAACTCATAAATGAATGGACTGTTGAAAAAAATGTCATGTTACCTTTGATGATCGCAGGATACTCAAAACAAGTATGCAAGATGCAAGCACACAAACTACTAAAACACGTCAAACTCTCACACAAAACTGAAAAATTCCCACTAGAGCTTAGTGGTGGTGAACAGCAGCGTGTTGCCATGGCACGTGCATTAGCACATAATCCTGTATTGATTATCGCAGATGAGCCTACTGGAAATCTTGATGATTACTCTTCTGAAGTAATTTGGAACTTACTTAAAAGTGTAAGACAACATATCGGTAGTACCATCGTTGTTGCAACACACAGAATACCACAAACACTTGGTATCGATTATAAACAGTACTTTTTAGACGAAGGAAATATCTATGCAGTCTCTTAAAAATCACCTCTCCTTTATCATCCCACTTTTTATATTGCTTTTTAGCATACAATTTTCAACCATGTTAAATCGTGC
>JALSQA010000373.1 GCA_026985685.1 Campylobacterales bacterium
CAGCTAAAAGGTCTTTTGCAGGGAAATGTAGTCATCAGTGGTTCAAATAAACCTATCGCAGGGGCTAGGATATTTGTTAAAGGGACATCTATCGATACTAGAACAAATAAAGAAGGTTTTTTTAGTGTTGAAGTTCCTGCTGATACAAATATCAGTATCTCTGTGGTAAATGCTGCTTATAGTGCGAGTACGATAAACAATATCATAGTTCCAGCAAAAGGAAAAATCTATAAAAAAGTAGAACTAACACCAGCTAGTATGGAACTTGAAGAGTTTGTCGTTTTAGCTCCAAAGATCGAGGGAAGTATCACTGAAGTTATAGATGAGCAAAAAAACAATGATACAGTCGGTGATGTTTTAGGTAGTGAACAGTTTAGTAAAAGTGGTGATTCGAGTGTAGCTTCTGCTCTTAAGAGGGTAAGTGGTATTACAATTGTTGGTGGAAAGTATGTTTATGTCAGGGGTCTTGGTGATCGTTTTTCAACTGTTATGTTTAATGGACTTCACCTTCCTTCACCTGAACCTACAAAAAGGGTTGTTCCTTTAGATATATTTCCTACTTCTATCATCAAAAGTATGACTATTCAAAAGTCATTTGATGGTGAAATACCAGCAACATTTGGTGGTGGAACTGTTTTGATTGAGAGTAAAGATATCCCTAAAGATGGTGGATTTGCAAAGCTAAGTTTTGAGGTAAATGCAAATGATTCTACTGGTAAAAAAGTCCCTTACAATAAACAAAATGATCGTGCTTTACCTTCAAAAGCTATCAAAGATAGTAATAACTTTAATTATGTAAATAGTGATGAATTGAATGAAAAAATATTAACATATAGAAAGCTAAATAAAGATTCAACTTCTCTCCCAATAGGTGGGAAAATTGCACTCTCTTTGGGCGATAGTTCCGAGATAAATGAAAATATAAGTATTGGAGTTACTGGAAATATCTTTTACAAAAAATCTTCAGACAATACAGAAGTTGATTATCATAAATATATCTATGACATGAATAGCAGAGAAATATATCATGATAGTGATACAAACGCAAATATAACAAAATTTAAAACTCAATATGGTGGGCTTTTTGCTATTGGTGCAAATTATTATGGTAAAAATAGTATGAAATATACTTACTTTGGTATAGAAGATACATCAGATAGTTCAATTTTCTCAACTATTGATTATATGGGTGATACAGAAGATCGTGAAAAGTCATATTTTGAATATGTAACTAAAAAAGTTGCAACACACCAGATAGCAGGACACAATGAAGTTAAAATTCCATATTTCAAAAATGATTATCTAAATGATTTAAAAATTGACTGGGGATTAGAACACGCTGAAGCTAACCGTGATGAACCAGGAACAGTTGAAACGAACTATTTACACCAGACTAGTGGTATAAACTGGGGTCAGAAGAATTGGTATTATTACTATATTCTTGAAGATAAGGTAGATAATTATCGTGTTGATTTTACTTTGCCTTATAAAGTACATGAAAATGATAACTATACAAAACTTGGATATTTTAGATACAAAAAGACAAGGGATTTTGATAGTCGTCGCTTTAAATTAAGTGATAAAGATTCATCAGGAACAACTATTAAACTTGCAGATGATATGGATTCTATTTATGAACAGGGTTTAAGTGGTAAAGGTGATTTGCAGTTTGAAAGTGCTTATATCGATAGTGATTCATATAAGGCTGAACAAGAGTTAAATGCTTTGTATCTAAAACAACTCTACTCAATCACACACAATTTGGATCTTATGGTTGCACTAAGACTT
>JALSQA010000374.1 GCA_026985685.1 Campylobacterales bacterium
GAGTTATATCACGGGGAAAAATGACCAGTTTGTCAATAAAATGTTTGTTGTGACAGATGATCCTCGTTTTATCTTTGATATAGAACTGTTGAAATTTGGATATAGTTTTTAACCCAAATTATGCAATAGAACATTTCATCTACTATTTATCATTTGGGTTAAATTGGTGTTGATTTATCTCAACACCAGTTATTAAAGACTTTTTTGAATATATGCGTTAAAATCTTTTTCTGATATGGCTTCACTAAAATAGTATCCTTGCATGAGTGAACACCCATGAGATTTTAGGAAATTTACTTGTTCTTTTGTTTCAACACCTTCTGCAACAACTTCGAGATTTAGATGATTTGCCAATGTGATAATCGTTGATGCGATTTGCATATCGTCTTCATCATTTGGGATATCGCTGATAAATGATTTATCGATTTTTAGTTTTGAGATTGGTAATTTTTTGAGTCTTGAAAGTGAAGAATATCCAGTTCCAAAATCATCGATAGCTATACTGATACCAATTTTTTTGAGATTGTTTAGTGCTATTTCTACTTGTTTTATATTTTCCATCAAAAAGCTCTCTGTAACTTCAAGTTCTAAAAGTTTTGGATCAACTCCTGTATTTTTTATGATTGTTTTTAGTGTATTTTCAAGGTGATTTTGTGTTAATTGTTTACTTGAAATATTGATAGCTATTTTGATGCGTAAACCAGCTTTTTGCATTACTTTTAGCTGTTCACAGGCACGTTGCATGATCCACTTTCCAATCTTTGCCATAAAGCCACCTTCTTCGGCAAGTTTGATAAAGTTACTTGGTGTTATGATACCGTACTTTGGATGTTCCCAGCGTACAAGTGCTTCACATACAGAGAGTTTATTTGTATCAGTATCTATAACTGGCTGGTAGTAAAGTTTTAGTTCATTGTTCTGTATGGCTTTTCGTAAGTCATTTGAAAGTTCAAGTCTCTCTTTTGCATCTGCGTTCATATCTTCTGTGAAGTATTGGTAAATATTTTTACCACCTTGTTTGGCTGAGTACATGGCCATATCTGCATTTTTAATCAAATCTTCTTTGTTTGTTGCATCATCTGGATAGATAGCGATTCCAACACTAGCACCGATATATCCCATCTCATCATCAAGTTTGATTGGTTGTGAGAGTGAATCTATGATCTTTTGTGCGACGATAGAAGGATATGCTGTATCTCTGATATCATCAAGTATAACAGTAAATTCATCTCCTCCAAGTCGTGAAACAAGATCCTCTTCTCTAAGAATAGCTGTTAATCTTTTAGCAACTTCGATCAACAAAAGATCACCATAATCATGTCCTAAAGTGTCATTGATCATTTTGAAGTTATCCAGGTCGATAAACATGAGTGCAAATTTTGTTTTGTTTCTTTTCGCTTTGGATAATTTTTTGACTAGGGTGTCTTGAAACATCGCACGATTTGGTAGGTTTGTAAGTAGATCATAGTGTGCGAGGATATTTAGTTTTTGTTGAGTATTTTTTTGATCTGTGATGTCTGAAAAAATACCTGCTATAAGCTTTTTATTATCCTTATGTATCATAAATCTATGAGCTTGAAAGTATTTTTTATTGCCATTTTTGTCTATGAGTATCTCTTCGGCTATATCTATCCCTTTTTCTAAAATCAAATCAGTCTTTTTTGCTATACTCTCATAATCTTTTGGTAGTAGTAACTCTTTGATATTTCTATTTACTAAAGTATCTAATCCAAAAAAATTATTTAGGTATTTATTTGAAAATAAGATATTGTTCTTTTCATCTTTTATAAATGCTCCAGCAGGTAAGTTTTTCATAAATAGTTTAAATTGTTCTTCACTATTTTTGAGTGCAAGTTGTGCCTCTTTGATATCAGATATATCTGTTAAAAATCCAACAACTCTTTGTGGTGTTCCATCTTTATCTCGTGCAACTTTACCTTTGATTTCTACCCATTTTATCTTATCATTGACCAGGATACGATGTTGGCTGTAAAATGTTGGGCTTTTTAAATTAACATGATTTTCAAGTGCATGAACAACTTTGATTTTATCATCTGGATGTATGCGATCTATCCAGGTTTTGATGCTATCTTTTACAGGGATATGTTCAATTCCTAAGATCTCTTTAAAACGATTTGAGAAGAAGGCATGATCTGTTTTGATATTCCAATCCCAAAGTCCCTCATTTGAACCATTGGTTGCAAGTTCATACCTCTCTTTGAGTAGTTGCATTGTCTCTTTGGCACGATTTTTTTCACTAATATCTAAAACGATACCTAATGTAGCATCACTTTCTTCGTCGATATTAGATATATATGTAATAGTATCGATAACTTTTCCGATATCATTTTCAAGTTTGATTTCAAATTTATCGCTTGACTGGGTGTTTAGCTGGAGTAATTTGTGCAGTACTTTTTGTCTGTGTGTTCCAAAAAAGTCATTAAATGCTTTATTTGTGAGGATTTTATTTTGATTATTTTTATAAAATATGGGCAATGTAAAATTTTCAAAGATATCTACAATGATCTCTTCTTTGTCACTACTTCCACCCATCAATCTGCTAAACATATATAATACTCCTTGTAATCTTTAAGAGATAATGTCTATAATCGACTAATTTAAAAAAAAATCAAATATCAAGAGAGAATTTTGTATGATTTTTTACGAATAATCAAAAGGTTTCTCATGAGCGATATAAAATTTACACATCTACATCTACATACAGAGTACTCATTACTTGATGGTGCAAATAAAATTAAATTACTTGCAAAAAAGATAAAAGAACTGGGCATGGATTCTGTTGCCATCACAGATCATGGCAATATGTTTGGTGCGATAGATTTTTATAAAACTATGCGTAGTGAAGGGATTAAGCCTATCATTGGATTAGAAGCGTATATCCACAATCAAGAGGATATAGGTGACAGGACAACCAAACAACGGTTTCACTTGTGTCTATATGCTAAAAATGAAGCAGGATATCAAAACCTGATGTATTTAAGTTCTCAAAGTTATATTCATGGTTTTTATTATTATCCACGTATAAATAAAAAAATGTTACGAGAACATAGTGAAGGGCTTGTTTGTTCAGCTGCTTGTTTACAGGGAGAAGTCAATTGGCATTTAAATCTAAATAGCGAAAGAAATGTGAAAAATGGTGCACTAGGATATGAGCGAGCTAAGGAGATAGCATTAGAGTATAAAGATATTTTCGGTGATGATTTTTATCTTGAAATCATGCGACATGGGATCGCTGATCAGCTTTTTATCGATGAACAGCTTTTGCAACTCTCTATGGAAACGGGTATCAAACTTGTCGCTACCAATGATACGCACTATTTAGAACAACAACACGCCGATGCTCATGAAGCATTTATGTGTATAGCAATGAATAAAGAGTTTGATGATCCAAAACGTCTTCGCCATAGTGTGCATGAGTTCTTTGTAAAAAGTCCACAAGAGATGGCAGAACTTTTTTCAGATATACCAGAAGCTATCGAAAATACACAAGAGATAGTAAATAAATGTAATTTAGAGATAAAACTTGGAGATCCAACACCGCCTAACTTTAAATTTGTCAAAGAGTATGCAGAGGCTGAAGGGCTTGATTTTGATAATGATGCAGACTATTTTGTCCACAAGTGTAAAGAGGGATTAAAAAAACGTCTCAAGATTGTGCCACCCGAGCGTCACAAAGAGTATGAAGAGCGTTTGGATTTTGAGATTAATATCATCAACTCCATGAAGTTTCCAGGGTATATGCTTATCGTTTGGGATTTTATCCGTGATGCAAAAGAAAAGGGTATCCCTGTAGGACCTGGACGTGGCTCTGCTGCTGGTAGTTTGGTCGCATTTTGTCTGGAGATCACAGATATCGATCCTATGAAATACAATTTGCTTTTTGAGAGATTTCTAAATCCTGAACGTGTAAGTATGCCCGATATAGACGTTGACTTTTGTCAAAAAAGAAGAGGGGAGTCTATCGACTATGTTGTGCAAAAATATGGACGATACAATGTCGCACAAGTTATAACATTTGGTAAACTTCTGGCAAAAGGAGTTTTACGTGATGTTGCCAGAGTTATGGCGATGCCTTATGCTGAAGCAGACAAGATGGCAAAACTTATTCCTGATGAACTTGGTATCACTTTAGAGAGTGCATTTGAGAAAGAACCAAAGATCAAAGAGCTTATCAATTCCAATGCACAGGCAAAACGTGTCTGGGATTTTGCATTGGCACTTGAAGGACTTAACAGAAACTCAGGAATGCACGCAGCAGGTGTGGTCATGAGCAATGAAGAGTTATGGCATAAAGCTCCACTTTATCGACCATCTGGTGAAGATCATTTAGTTACACAGTATTCGTTAAAATATCTTGAAGATGTGGATCTTATCAAGTTTGACTTTTTGGGCTTAAAAACCTTAACAGTTATCGACGATGCACTAAAACTTGTCAAAAAGAAACATGATGTAACTATCAACTTTACTGAGATTGATTTTGATGATCCAAAGATTTATGAATTGATTCAAAGTGGTGCAACTGTAGGATTGTTTCAAATCGAATCAGATGGAATGCAGTCACTAAATGAACGTCTAAAACCTACAAACTTTGAAGATATCATCGCGGTCTTGGCACTCTATCGTCCAGGTCCTATGGAATCTGGTATGCTTGATGATTTTATCGAAAGAAAACATGGACGAGCACAGATTACTTATATGTTTCCTGAACTAGAAGAGATACTCAAACCTACTTATGGGGTGATCGTTTATCAAGAGCAAGTTATGCAAATCGTACAGACTATCGGTGGGTTTAGCCTTGGTGGGGCGGATGTTGTCAGACGTGCTATGGGTAAAAAGATCAAAGAAGAGATGGATAGGCTCAAAGGTGAGTTTGCTGATGGTGCACAGAAAAAAGGATTTGACAGAGCTAAGGCAGAAGAACTTTTTGATTTGATTGTGAAGTTTGCTGGATATGGTTTTAATAAATCACACTCTGCTGCATATGCCATGATCACATTTGAAACATCTTACTTAAAAGCTTACTACCCGCAAGAGTTCATGTCGGCACTTTTGACAAGTGAAGCTGACAATACTGATAAAGTTGTCAAATATGTAGATGAGGTGAAAAGACTTGGATTAGATCTCTTACCACCATCTATCACTCACTCTATGATTGAGTTTAGTCCTAGTGATCATGATGGTACTGATGCGATTTTGTTTGGGCTTGGTGCTATCAAAGGAGTTGGGTCAAAAGCGATAGAGTCTATTTTGGAAGCTAGAGAAGAGAAAACTTTTGAGGATTTGAGTGATTTCATGGCTAGGATAGATAGCTCAAAAGTAAACAAACGTGTCCTTGAAGCTTTGATAAAATCAGGTGCCATGGATAGTTTTGGCTACTCCAGACGTGCACTTTTAGAAAATATCGAAAAGATTGTTACCGCAGGATCAGAAGCAGCGAGAGCTAAAAAAATGGCTGAAAATTCTCTCTTTGGTGATGCACAGGAGATGGTTACTATCAAGATAGAGTTAGAAGATCTTCCAGAGTATGAAAATAAAAACATACTTCAACTTGAAAAAGAGACTCTTGGGTTTTATGTTTCAGGACATCCACTTGATGAGTTTAGAGAAGAGATCGAAGCTCTTGAATATACACTGTCATCACAAATAGATGAGTTAGGTGATGGTTCTAAAACTCTTTTTGTAGGTAAGATTGAAGGTATTGAAACCAAAATCAGTAAAAAAGGTAATAAATTTGGTATTGTAAACTTGATGGATTTTCATGGAAATATTGAAATCATGGTCTTTGAAAAAACAATGGTAGAACTTGCTATGATGGATCAAAACAGACCTGTATGTTTTAAAGTAGCTATTAGTAAAGATGACCAGTTTACACGTATGCGTGTTTTAAAAGTATTGCCGATAGAAAATGCCAAAAAAGAGAAACTAGAAGTCAAACGTCAAATAGCACCAGTCAATCAAGATCCTATTTTTGTCAAAATAGAGATAGGTAATGATCCTGAGATTTTACATAAATTGCACCAGTTGGTAGTTGAGTATCCAGGGAGTAGACCTCTTAAACTTATACTCTCATCAAAACTTCAAGATGTAGTCATAGAGTCAAAAATATCTGTTAATGAAATGATAGTAGAAAAACTAGAAGCATTTACTTCACTAAAAGTTGCTGCATAGGAGTTTTGACTCCTTGCAAAAAATGAGAGTGTTTATGGTCGTAGGATGTGTGTAAAAAAGGAGGCTTAACATTTTCCATAAACACTCTCTTTTTTTAAAAATTGGAGTGTCAACATTTATCAAGTATGAGGTAAAAGGAGGCAAGTAAAACCTCATATCCTTGATACAGTGTAATTATGACAGAGATTGATTAATGAAGAGTTAGCAAAGATTTAAATAAACCTTATTTTGTATGATTTGTGAAAAATTAATACAAAAAGCCAAAAAGCCAAAGGGGTATTTTATTGTTAAAGCCAATTTCAATATCATCAGCTACAACATAAGCATTTTGTAAATCTACAATTTGTTTAAAATTTTTATTTTTACCGCCAATTTCAAAAATATATTTTTCATCTACTAAAAAATCCCCTTGTTTAGGATATGTTATTTTATGTAACTTATATAATTGATTTGCAAAAAACTCTTCTCGTAAAACTCCTGTATCTATTTGACTACAATATGCATAATTTAAATTGCTATTATTTAAATAGAGTTTTGAAGGTTTTAAAAATATAGTATCACCTTTTGCATTTGGTAAAATTTTTAATAAGATATCACCTAGTGTTAAATAGTGAATATATTGATATAGTGTTTTTCTGTCAATTCCAATTTTTTTTGCAAGAGCAGTGATATTAAGTTCATATGGCTTTAGATTGCAAATGTAATAAACTAACTTTTTTAATTTTGCTATATTTGTTGGCTCAATGTTAAATACTATTGGTAAATCACTCTCAATTACTGTATTTATTGTCTCTTCTAATTTTGTGTAATATGTGTTTGGCGTTTCAAAATAAAATGGATAAACGCCAATCTTAAGATAATCTTTAAAATTCTCTATTGGTTTTATCTCTTTTGTAATATCTATTGCTATATCTATGTGATTGTGCAATATATCTTCAAGGCTGAAAGTTGTAAATTTTTTATTTAGTTTTAATTCTAAAAACTCTCTAAAACTCAAACCTTTTACTCTATAAATGACTGCTCTTCTGCTTAAATCAGCTTTTTTATGTTCCAAAACAATTGCACTGCTTCCACTAAAAATAACTTTAATATCTAAAAAATCATATATCTCTTTTAACTCTATCTCAAAATTTTTATATTTGTGTATTTCATCTATAACTAAGATTTTCCCACCACTCAAACTAAAACTCTCTGCGATTTCAAATAGTGTAGAGTTACTTGCAATAATACTATCTACACTAAAATATAACTTTTGATGCTCTTTAAAATCTAAACTTTTTAGGTATTGAAGTAAAAAAGTTGTCTTACCAATGCCTCTTGCTCCAACGATACCAATAAGTTTTTCATTAAAATCAACGATATTAAAAAAGTACCTTTTATAAGAAATCGAGTCAATTTTTTTTAAAATATAGTGATATTTTTTAAATAATATATCTATCATCTTTTACCTTTGTTGAATACAAACAACATTATTATATAAAATTGTTGTTTGTATTACACTTAAATAGTAAAGGTTTTGTTTTTGGGAGTAAGTTTTACTTATTTTGTATGATTTTCTAATGCCAGATTATTTAGATCATATTTATTTAGTAAATCAAGAAGTTTAACAACTCTCTCATAAGTAACATCCTTGTCTATTCGTATATTGACGGGCTTTTTTTTGTCTGTAACTTTTTGCAGTGCTTTTTCTATTTTGCTAAAAGAACTTTTTTTGCCTTTGTATGCAATCTCTTCTTTTGTG
>JALSQA010000375.1 GCA_026985685.1 Campylobacterales bacterium
ATTATTACTCTATAATTCATTGAGAGTATGATAAGAAGGGAAGATATGCCACTAGGGAAAAGGATCCAAGAAGAGATCACAAAAAACCGTCAACGTCTTAAAGAGTTAGGACCTGGTATCATCACAGGTGGTGCGGGGGATGATCCTGCGGGGATTGTTACGTATACTGTTGTTGGTGCTACTACCGGTTTTTCACAGCTTTGGTTGTTGTTACTTTCTACACCGATGATGATCGCTATACAAAATGCTGTCGCTCGTATCGCACTTGTCACAGGTAAAAGTTTACCTGAAATTACAACGGCATTTTATTCTCGTAAATTGACGATTTTGATGGTTATGATACTTTCTATTGCTAATATACTCACTATCGGTGCTGATCTTAATGCTATTGCTGCAATTTTTCATATATTTACAGGCTATGCTACGATCTATTTTCTAATTCCTATTACGGCACTCATCGTTTATTTGATATTGTTTGGCAAGTATAAAACAATACGAAATATTTTGATAGTACTTACTGGGATACTTGGAGTTTATATCGTATCAGCTTTCATGGCAAAACCAGATCTTGGAAAACTTTTTATTGATACTTTCACACCCCATATCCAAATGGATTCTGCTTGGATTCTTGCAGCTTTGGGTATGCTTGGGACGACGATTTCTCCCTATCTTCTTTTTTGGCAGGCAGCGGAAGAAAAAGAGGAAAAAAAGAGTGTCGTTCAAGCAGATGATGTAACATTTGATACGATTGTTGGTATGGTTTATTCTAATCTTCTTGCTTATTGTATGATTATCACAGGTGCAATCATGCTCTATTCAAAAGGCGATACTATCACAGATATCACTACCCTTTCTCTAGCACTTAAACCCGTAGCAGGTTCGTATGCATTTTCACTTTTTAGTTTAGGTATTGTTGTTTCTGGATTGTTAGCGATTCCTGTTCTTGCAGGTTCAACTGCTTATGCTGTTGCTGATACTTTTGGATGGAGAGAAGGTATGGATAACAAAGTAAGTGATGCTAAAGGATTTTATTTTGTCTTTGTCGGGGCATTGATCTTTGGCAACCTTATCGATATGATTCCCTCTATTACTGTAGTAGATGCACTCTACTATTCTCAAGTACTTGATGGGATGCTTATACCTGTACTCATAGCCATCACGCTTATGATTTCCAACAATAAAAACATCATGGGACAATATACTGCTAGTCGTTTTACAAATATTTTTTCTTTACTAGCTATGATCATCACAGTGGTGTTAAGTGTTATCATGATAGGACAAATGTTATAAGGAACAAGACATGAGTTATGAATCTGCGATACTAATTCTTTTTGTCATCGCCTCTATGGTAGCCATGGCAACACGCCATCTAAACCTACCTTATACTATCGCATTGATGGGTGTTGGATTGATACTTGGTTCTTTACATTTACTAAATCCACCCCACCTTACACAAGCTCTTCTTTACACTGTATTTTTACCACCACTAATCTTTGAAGCAGCAATCCATCTTAGTGCTTCTAGTATGCAAAAAGATATCCTTCCTATCACTACATTGGTAATCCCTGGAGTTATCCTATCTACCCTTGTTACAGCAGCAGTGATGATTCCTGTTAGCCAACATTTTACACAGCTAGATACAATCACTTGGCCTCTTGGAATTTTATTTGGTGCAGCAGTAGCGGCAACTGATCCTGTAGCTGTCGTTGCAATTTTCAAACGCCTTGGTATCCCAACAAGATTGCGTTTGCTTATCGAAAGTGAAAGTTTGCTAAATGACGGTACTTCAATTGTTGTCTTTATCCTTGCACTTCATTATATTCAAGGAGATATTGGAACACCTAGAGAAACTGTTATTGACTTTTTTCGTATTGTTGGCTTTGGTTTACTCACAGGTATGATTGTAGGATTACTCACTGCTTTTGCGATGCGTCAGCTCGATGATGCCATGGTTACAATCACCCTCTCTACTGTTGCCGCATATGGTTCATTTTTGATTGCTGATAAAATGGGAGTTTCAGGTGTCATGAGTACTGTCGCGGCAGGATTGATAGTCGGAAACAAAGGATTGTCACAAACACTTTTCCCTTCTATTCGTATCTCTACCGAAACCTTTTGGGAATATATCGCCTTTGCTATGAATTCACTTATCTTCTTGCTCATGGGCTTTGCAATCAATTTACAACTACTTTGGGAACTTTGGCCTATCGTGCTCATCGCCTATATCTCTGTTTTAGTAGCACGATTTTTTATCGTCCATTTTACATGGTTACTCTTCTATCCTAGCAAACTTCATTTTCCTTATCGATGGAATATCGTACTTGCCTGGGGTGGACTCAGAGGTGCACTTTCTATGGTCTTGGCACTGAGTATCCCCGAAAGCCTAGGATTTAAAGATGTTATCGTTACGCTTGTTTTTGGAGTAGTTTTGTTATCAATTTTTTTACAAGGATTGAGTATGACACCGTTGATGCGTCTGCTCAAACTCGTCTCACCTGTTAGTGCACTAAAAGAGTATGAACTGCTCAAAACTCAAATCTCACTACTTCAAGATACACTTGATGAGATAGAACACTTAAAAAAACGACGCATGATTCATGCCAAAAGTGCGAACAATCTTAAAGAAGAGTTCAATAAAGAGTTACAAGAATTAAATACAAAACTAGATGAACTTAAACCAGATGAAGAAGCAATGCTTAGTGAAGAAGTATTACGAGCAAAACGACGCATCCTCATGGAACAAAAAAATACTTTATTAGAGATGTACCAAAATGGTACGATTAGCTTTGAAGCTAATCATGAATTGATGACACAAATCGATGCCAAATTATTAGAGTTGGAAAATGCCGGTATATAAACGATTTCGTCACACAGCTAACAGATTAAAAATAGTTTTTTAAATATCATTTATCATCTAAATATTAAAGTATGAAAAATGCAACATAAACAACGAACAAAACAAAAAATAGATCCAAAAGACTTAATGGCAGTTGAACGCTCAACCACAGCACTAATAGGTACTGCTATTTCACTGATTGTATTAGGCTTTGTTGTAGAAAAATTTGAACTATTTTTACATTTGCTTTCTGTAGAACTAAAAAGTGATCAAGCAAATAAATTACCTCAACTAATTCATGTAGATTTTTACAACTATTTAGGTATTAGTATCGTCTTTGCAGGGATAATGCTTGCACTATATACATACCACTACTATACTAGATGGATTTTACACCTTGAAAAAAGGCAAATTAATACCGATAAAAACATCTACTTTTTGCTTTCCATTTTTGTTGCACTTATTGGTCTAGTACTTTTACTTAGTATGATCATATTATAGTATATAAAAGGAAAAAATTATATGAAAAAAGATATTGGTTTTTTTGAAGCATTTAGCATCGGTGTTGGAGGTATGGTAGGTGGTGGTATTTTTGCTGTTTTAGGTCTTACTATACAATTATCACAAGGTGCTGCACCCATAGCCTTTGCTCTTGCAGGAATCATAGCACTTGTCACAGTTTATGCTTATGTGAAGCTCTCACTTACTTATCCTAGTGAAGGTGGTACGATTGAATTTATTGTACAAGCTATGGGAAATAATCTTTTTGCAGCACTTGTAAACAATTTACTTCTTATTAGTTATGTCATTATGTTATCTCTTTATGCTTATGCCTTTGGTAGCTATGGTTGTGCACTTCTAATAGGAGATGACCAACCTTGGCTACACAATATATTGGCAACAAGTGTAATTGTTATATTTACATTCATTAATCTGATGGGTTCTTTCATGACAGGCAAAACTGAAGATATTATGGTTTTTATTAAGTTAGCAATTTTACTTTTATTTACAGGAGTAGGATTTACTACAATCAATCCATCAAGACTTGAACCTTCTACCTGGTCACCTCCACTTTCAATAATAACAGGTGGATTGATGATTTTTTTAGCTTATGAAGGATTTGAATTAATTGCAAATACGGCAAAAGATATCAAAAATCCAGAGAAAAACCTTCCACGTGCTTTTTATAGTGCTGTAATCTTTGTAATATTGCTATATATTGGTGTTGCAGCCGTTGCAATCGGAAATGTTTCTATTGCTGAAGCACAAAAAGCAAAAGACTATATACTTGCTGTCGCAGCTGAACCATTTTTTGGAAAAACTGGTTTTACAATTATTTCTATTGCTGCACTTCTTTCCACAGCCTCAGCAATAAATGCAACCCTTTATGGTGGTGGAAGAGTTGGATATTTGATCGCCAAATTAGGAGAACTTCCACATACATTTGATGAGAAAATAAAACAAGGATATGAAGGAGTTATCATCATTGCATTGATGAGTATTATTTTTACAACTTCTTTTGACTTAGAAAATATTTCAATTGCAGGAAGTGCTGGTTTTTTAATCATTTTTGCACTTGTAAACCTTTCTGCTTTTATTCGATACAAAGAGACTCAAGCAAATCGCTTTATCACAGGTTTTGGTTTTATTTTATGTTCTTTAGCAACTATTGTACTAATTGGATACAACACACTTCACAATCCTCATGCACTTCTTAGTAGTGGACTTGTCATTGGAATCGTTGCCCTCTTTTCAGCACTCTACTATAAAATTGAAAAAAGAAAAGGTACAGCACAATATCTGGATAAAGATCTTAAAAATCATTTACATAAATAAAGAAAATTTTATCAATTATCCAAATAAATTTAGTTAGCTAACTAGCAGACAAAAAAATGATTTTAGAATAAAATATGTTTAGTTAAGAGAGGAGTTTTAATACAATATTTTTCTCTTAACAAATACAACAAATAAGAGGAGAATGACATGAGTGCAAAACAAAATATCGCAAATGCAATTGCATTAGATTTAAAAAAACCTATGCTAGGAAATTTGGACATGGCAGAGACTATGGAGCTTATCAAAGATGTAGGAGCGATTCTTTTAGATGTTCGACCACCTGCAAAAGTCAAAGGTGATAATGCTGTAGAAGCAAATGTTCCTGATGCTTATTATATGCCATACCCTACTTTTGCAGAAAGTTTAGACCTTTTGCCTACAGACAAAGATACAGTGATCGTTGTTGCTTGTCTTAAAGGTTGGTTCGCGAACCGTATCATGGGGTATTTGGAGATGCTTGGATATGAGAATGTATATGTTCTTGGTGGAAATATAGAAGATCTTATCGCTGCACATAAAGCACATACAAACTAACATTTATTAAAACTGGCTCTGTTTCCGTAGCTTTGGAGCAGAGTCTTTAGTCCCGAAAAGCGGAGGCAAAGCCTTCCGATTCCAAGTAAATATGGTTTTTAGAGATGCCCTTAATTTAAAAATTCATACATGATTCACATTGTGATGTTATGCTTGCATCAAGTTATAATCTATATATTTGAGGTTCAAAGATGAAAAAATCTTTTCTGTTTTACTCTGTTTTTCTTATCTCTTCTCTTTGTGCAAAAACTCTTAGCCTCAACGAAGCTATAGACAAAACATTGCATAATCATCCAGATATTAAAACTTTTATATTAAAAATCAGTCAATCACAACAAAGTTACAAATCTGAACGCTCAGCACTTTTACCTCAGATTTCACTACAGGCAAACTATAATCCGATACAAACATATGCACTACCTGTAAATGGTCAATTTCATACTGTAGATAAAGATAGTTGGGGTGTAGGTGTGGGTGTGAAAGAAAAGCTTTGGGATTTTTCTTCAACAGACTCAAAAATCAAAGCTGCAAAACTTGACAAAGAGATCGCTACTCTCTCTTTACAAGAAGCCAAAGCACTTCTTGCTTACCGTGTCAAATCACTATACAAGCTCATGCTCGTACAAAAAGCTGCACTCAAGGTACAAAAAGAAGACCTAAAACGAAAAAAAGCATACTATAAACAAGCACAAGCTCTTTACAAACAAGGACTTAAAACAAAAGCAGACAAGAGTCGTTTTCTTGCAGAAGTTTATACAGCAAAAGACAACCTTGCCATCACACAAGCAACATACCAAAAAGCAAAAACAACACTTTCTCTATATATAGCAGAAACTATCGATACCAATACAACACTTCAAAGTGACATCCTATACAAAACACCTCTGCAAAAGACAAAAAACAATATCAAAAATATTCTTGAAGAAAATCCCCAACTTCATATAGACAAATTAAGTATTGAAAAAAATCGCCTTTTACATAAAGCTGCACACAATGCACACTATGGTTCTATTGATGCTATCGCATCACTAACACATCTTGATACCCTTAACAGTTATGACAGTAAATTGGTAGGTATTTCCTTTAACCTGCCATTGTATGCAGGTGGAAAGCTATCTGCCCAAGCTCAAAAAGCCAAAATCGCTACACAAATTTCAAAAGAGCTAGAAGCATCTAAACAAATCAAACTCAAAGAGGAGATCAAATCTTTGCTCATTGATATCACTCGTTATCAACAAACTATCTCAGCTAAAAAAGCACAACTTGCAGCGGCAAAAGAGAGTGCAAAAGTTCTTGAAGCTAGATACAAAGAGGGCATGAGTACTTATATACAGTTGCTTGATGGTGCGATGCAAGAGTTAAATAGCCGTCTTGCAATCATACAGGCATACTATACAAGAAGCCTTGCATATGACCGTATCCTATACCTTGAAGGAAAAATAAAATGATAAAATATAAAAACTACTTCATCGCTTTACTCATTTTCGTAATTATCGGATTTGTTTTCTACAAAAAAGTTTATTTACCAAAAACAACTTATGAAAAATTCACACCGATACAAGGTGATTTGCAAGTACGCATATTTGGGATAGGAAATCTCGGAGCAAAAGATATTTATGATATCACAGCACAAACGGGAGGTCGGATTTTAAAACTCCATACGGATGAGGGGAAATGGGTAAAAAAAGGAGAACTTTTAGTTGAGATTGATCCCGTAGACATCCCAAATCTCATAGAGCAGGCACGCATAGGGATTCAAAAAGCACAATCAGAAGCGAATGCAACAAAAAAAGAGTTACAAAGCCTACAGGCACAAAAAAAACTCGCTAGTGTCACTTATAAACGATATGAGAGATTACAAAAAGCCTCTTTTGCTTCAAAAGCTGAATATGACAAAGCAAAAGCCGATCTCTCTTCACTAACTGCACAGATAGCAGCAACTAAAGCACATATTGTATCTGCAAAGTTAGAGATAAAGCGTACACAAGAATCTCTTCAAGCACTTCAGACAAAATTATCAAGATATCATATCTATTCACCTGTTGATGGTTATGTTATTTCAAAAACTGCACAAAGACAACAAACGATACTCCCATCTCAACCCATATTTAAAATTGTTGATCCCAAAACAGTTTGGATAAAAACTTATATCGATGAAAAAATCAGCGGAACTATCAAGATAGGACAACAAGCTACTATCATGCTTCGCTCTCATCCAGAGCATAAATTTTCAGGGGTGGTAAAAAGAGTTGTTGCACAAAGTGATCCTGTTACACTAGAGAGGGAAGTTGATGTTGCTTTTAGAAAGCTACCTATCCCTTTTTATGTAAATGAACAAGCAGAAGTATTTATAAATACACACAAGTATCACAATGTACTCAAAGTTCCTGCAAAACTTTTAACTTATAATCAAACAAAAACTGGAGTATGGGTTAAAAAAGGAGATAAAGCTCATTTTGAAGAAGTAAAAGTTATCGCTCATGGAGATAAAGAGATTGCAGTCGATGGCATCGATAAAAAAACGATACTTCTATCTGCAACACCACAAAACAAACCTCTCAAAGAGGGATTGAAAGTTCATTGATGATTAATCTTGCACGAAAAGATATAGAACACGCTTTAGGAAAGTTTATCATCACTGCTATGGGTGTGGGCATGTTGTTGGGTATTGTTTTGATTATGATTGGTGTTTATAGAGGCATGATTGTCGATGCAGAAGTA
>JALSQA010000376.1 GCA_026985685.1 Campylobacterales bacterium
GGTTCATTTAGCAGTGATGAGATAAGTGCTGTTGATTTGGTAAATTAGATGTTTTTTAGATTTATCTCCATCCTTATCCTCGCAATCAATCTTCATGCTGGGTCTTTGTCCAAAGATAAGCATTTTGGGGTGGAGGTAAATCCTTTTTATCTTCTTTTAACTGGATCAAGTGAGAGATATTTTAGTGGCACTGTCTCTTACTTTGATCATGAAAGAAATGCAGAGATTGCTTTTCCTCTTTACTATTACAGTGAAGATTATAACAACTACAAACAATACACACTAGATATGCACTATAGAAAATTTATCAATCAAACAATGCATGGGTTTTATTATAGTGGCTTTGCAAGAGTGGCTAAGTTAGAGGGATTATCTGGAAACTACCGTATCAAACAGACAAAGCTTGGGCTTGGTGTTGGAATTGGTTTTAGGCTTTTTTCCAAAAGTGGTTTTTACTGGGGTGCAAGTCTTGGCATCGGGAGTTATATCACGGGGAAAAATGACCAGTTTGTCAATAACATGTTTGTTGTGACAGATGATCCTCGTTTTATCTTTGATGTTGAACTACTTAAAGTAGGCTATAGTTTCTAAAAAAATTTCTTTGGCAAAGATTAATCTATTTTCAATAAAATAATAAAAACTTATAGGAAATGGATATGAAACTCCAAATATCACAACTTTAATACTACTACCTATCTTACTTTATGCAAATGAAGGCAAGATCGATATGCATGGAGGAAAAGATCAAAAATTTATCCCAAACAACCCTATACATAAAGAGAAGATATATTATGCAAAGATTTTAGAGATAAAACCTGTCATGGGATATAAGTATCTAAAAGTCAATGAAAATGGCACTATAAGATGGGATGCCATAAGCAACGCACCTGTAAAAGTTGATAAAAGATTTTGCATATGGATACTTTTATCCAGTTATAGTAGAGGATGCACACTTTGAGAAGATTGGCAAATAGTTAAGTCTATTAATTCTAATTTGATATATAAAAATATAAAAATAAATGCCGATATATTTAAAATATAAAAATTTAAGGATAAAAAATGAAATACCTATATATTGTACCACTATTTAGCATACTTATCGTTGGATGTGGTTCAAGTTCAGATAATCCTGGTATAAAATATCTTGCTCCAGATGATAGTAGATATCTATGTCCTGCTCAAAAAGATGTGGATAACTGCGTTGATGGTGATTGTTCAACATGTAAACTTTTAACACCTACAAAAGAGAAAGATACAGAACTAGAAGCTTGTAAAATAGAAGGAAATGCAATAGTAGCAGACGAAGGAAAAGCTTGTAACCCAGGTGGACAATTTCATAAACTTGAATGTGAAGATGATCGTGTAACACTTGATAACTTTTTGAATGCAAAAACTATTAATCTAAATGGAAAAACTTATAAATGTTCTTCTAATACAAAATAGCTTTTAAATGGAGTATAATCTTCTTATACTCCTATATATGAAGCTTTATTCCTATCATATAGTTTGATCTATCTAAATCTTTAGCCTTTACATCTTTTACATCAAGTTTTTTACCATAGTCGGTATAACCTATAAATGCAGAGAATTGATCATTTATAAAACAGACAAAGCTTGGGCTTGGTGTTGGAGTTGGAGTTCGTGTCTTTTTTGAAAATGGATTTTATTGGGGAGCTAGTCTTGGCATCGGGAGTTATATCACGGGAAAAAATGACCAGTTTGTCAATAACATGTTTGTTGTGACAGATGATCCTCGTTTTATCTTTGATATAGAACT
>JALSQA010000377.1 GCA_026985685.1 Campylobacterales bacterium
AAATAATAGGTGTATCACCAGATGCTATCAAACAACACCTCTCAAAACTTCAAAATGACAAGCTTCTAAAAAGAGTAGGCGGAAGAAAAGATGGATATTGGGAGGTTTTGGATGTTGAGTAAAATAAAAAATCTACTAAAACAAAAAGAATCTTTGACCTTAGAATTTAAAGAGTCTAAAAGTAAACTAAACAAAGATATTTACGATACAGTCTGTGCTTTTTCAAACAGAGAGGGTGGGTATATTCTTTTGGGTGTAAATGATGATGGTAAAGTTCTTGGTGTAGAAACTGATAAAATAGAACAGTTAAAGAGTGATTTTGTAACAACTATAAATAATCCACAAAAATTAAATCCCCCAATTTACACCTATATAAATGAAATGTCGATAGATGACAAAAAGATACTTTACATATATGTTCCAAAAAGTTCATCAGTTCATCGACTCAATGGCAAAATATACGATAGAAATGGCGATAGCGATATAGATATCACCAATCAAACATCACAAGTAGCATCGCTCTATATGCAAAAGCAAAACTACTTTAGTGAAAGCAAGATTTATCCATATGCCTCGCTCGATGATTTTGATTTGAGACTTTTAGAAAGAGTAAGGATAAGAGCCAAAAATGAAAATGGTGGCTCTCATATCTGGGAAGAAATGGATGATATGGAACTTTTAAGGAGCATGGGTTGCTACAAAAAAGATATAGAGACAAATAATGAGGGCTTTACGCTTGCTTCTATTTTGCTTTTTGGAAAAGATGAAACTATTATGAATGTGTTGCCCTATCATCGCATAGATGCAATCTTGAGAAAAGTTAATGTAGATCGCTATGATGATAGAGATGACATACGAACAAATCTCATCGATAGCTATGATAGGTTGATGGATTTTGTAAAAAAGCATCTCAATGATCCCTTTTATCTTGAGGGTGAACAGCGAATAAGTATTAGAAATAAGATATTTAGAGAAGCAGTTGTAAATATGTTGATGCATAGAGAGTATAGCAATGCTTTTGTATCTAAAATGATAATCCAAAAAGATAAAGTTGTGTTTGAAAATGCAAACAAACCAAAAGAGTTCAAACAACTCACCCCAGAGAACTTTACTCCATATCCCAAAAATCCAACTATAGCAAAAGTATTTAGAGAGATAGGTTATGCAGAAGAGCTTGGAAGTGGTGTGCGAAATATGTTTAAATACTCCAAGATTTATGGAGGAAGCGATCCAAGACTAGAGGAAGAAAATGTATTTAGGACTACTGTTTTGTTGGGAGAATTAGAAGCTACCGACCAAGCTACCGACCAAGCTACCGACCAAGCTACCGACCAAGCTATTTTAGATTTTTGTAAGGAAGCAAAAAGTGCAAATGAGATAATGCAGTTTTTAAACCTAAAGCACAAAAGACACTTTAGAACAGCTATACTAAAACCACTTCTTGAAAAAGGCTTGATGACTGAGACTATTCCTGATAAACCAACAAGCCCTAAGCAGAAGTATAAAAGTGTGAGTGAAATATGATACATATAAAAGCAAATAAAATAGCAAGCAATTTTAAAAATATTACTCAAAGAGCTGTGGAAAGATACATCAAACAGTTAAAATATGAATGTAAGATAGAGTTCAAAGGTGCCTCTAAAATAGTGGGTATGTGGTTAAGGGTAGAGATGAAAAATAGACAAAAATCAGAATTTAGCAGAAATAAAATAAAATATAGAGGATAGGTTATGAATAAAATATTACATCTAATAGGACGAAAAAAAGAGCTGTTTAT
>JALSQA010000378.1 GCA_026985685.1 Campylobacterales bacterium
AATATCTGTTTTTACTCTTTTTCCTGGTGGCTATTCCTATCTTTACTGTGCTTACATTAAAAAGTCTTCATTTCCAGTTTTTCCCTAGTTTTGATGGAAATTATCTCTACATCACAGGAAAAGCAAATATCGATACATCTTTAGAACAGACACGAAAAATCAGTGAAGATATCCAAAATGACATCATTAAACACAAAAAAGAGTATTCATTGGTAGCAACTTCTACCATCATAGGTTCACGCCGTTCTCTTGGTGGAGAAAATGAAAAAGGTGATAATATGTTTTATATCACTTTGGAACTTCATGATCTAAAACCAAAAAGTTTTATCAATGCTTATATCAATCCTATTTTAAACTTGTCGTTTGATTTTAATGACCCAAATAAGATAAGAAAAGAGCATACTTATGACTTAGCAAAAACAATCAACAAAAATATAAAACCATACATAAAAAAGTATCATCTAGTAGAGCTTGGTGTGCGTGAAGATAAACCAGGGCTTATCAAAAATGATATCCAGATCAATCTAAGTGGAAAAGATACAAAAGCGATTTTAAGTGCTATAAAAACACTAGAGCAAAATCTCTCAACTATTAAATATGTCAAAGATATATCTGACAATGCTCAGTTAGGAAAAAATGAATATAAACTTCGTGTTAATGACTATGGAGAGCAGTTAGGTTTTAGTGAAGCATCTATCGCCAGAGTCTTATCTGGATATTTTCTTGACAATCGTAAAGCCATGACTTTTGATAAAACAGGTGTTATGGAGATTAAAACCAGAGCATTATATAAAGATGAAGAAAAAACACTGCTAAACTTTGAGATACCAACACCAAAAGGAAAAATGGTAAAACTAACTGATATCGCTGATATTCTTAAGATCAGAGAGTATGAAAAGATAGAAAAACGAGATGGAAATGTAGTCAAATCAGTATTTGCAAATGTGGACAAAAAACATATCACTCCACTTGAAATCCTAACACAACTAAAACCACTTCTAAAAAAGATAGAAAAAAGTGGTATCTCTGTTAATCTTCTTGGAGAAAATGAGAAGAACCAACAACTCAAATCAGACATGATTCGTGCTAGTATAGTTGCACTCTTTTTGATACTTATAACATTGTTGTTTATCTTCTCTCGTATACGGTATGTTTTGATTGTGATGTCTGTGATACCATTTTCGATACTAGGAGCTTTGCTTGGTCACAAACTTTTGGGAGTAAATCTCTCCATGCCTTCTATCATAGGTATACTAGGACTTGCTGGAGTTGTTATAAATGATGGTATTATCATGTTGGATTTTCTTCATGGAACAAGTGATGCCGAAACTTTTTATGAGAGAGCAAAACTAAGACTAAGACCAATCCTAATCACCTCTATCACAACATTTTTGGGATTGTTTACTCTTATTTTTTATGCTACAGGACAAGCTGTCATCCTGCAACCTATCGCCATATCACTTGGATTTGGATTGTTATGGGGAACAGTGCTAAATCTAATCTACCTACCGACTCTTTATGCAGTCGTCAATAAAATCAAACCGACAAGGACCAATTCATGAGAGTGCTTTTACTATTTATTTTTACAATTCCACTTATCGCTGGAACATATAAAGCAAAAATTCAACCATATGAAAGTGTTACTATAAGTGCCCAAACAAGCGGAGAAATCATAAAACTTGATCAAAAAGATGAACTAAAGATGCTTGATAAAAAAGTTTTGGTTATAGATCATGTCTTAGAATCAAAAGAGCTTAAAAACGATAAACA
>JALSQA010000379.1 GCA_026985685.1 Campylobacterales bacterium
ACAAGTATCGTATTTTTAAGTTGTTCAGCTGCAACCTGTGCAACTTCATCAATCTTCAATGCTTCTACAAGTGGCTTAACATTGAACCCACCAAGCATAGTCCCTAATATCTCACAAGCTTTTGTTTTATCAATAGCATCACAAGTTACATTGCCCTGTACGATATCATTTAAAAAAGCAGCTTTCACATAAGCAGCATCATCCACACCAGCAGGAACATGCTCAGTAAAAAGCTCCATAGCATAAGCCTCATCCTCAATCGGTGAAGCCTTGAGAAGTTCCACAAGCTCCGCAACCTGTGCCGCAGTCAAAGCCAACGGCGGAACACCAAGCTCAGCCCTCTCTTGTGTATGTTTTTTATAATCAGTTAATAAGCCCATAATTTCTCCTAAAAAGATTTTTATAATTGTACTTTAATTTTCTTTTAACAAATATCAAGTGTTACATAAAGTTACACTCTAATTTTAAGTGGTTACGAAAAGTTACAAGTACACACACTGCACTCTATCCTTTGAAATAGAGGCTCTAATCAAGTTTTCTCTTTAACTCTCCCAACGAAAATATATATCTTGTATACTATTTTGCAATGTTTTATAGTAGTTGATGAGAGTTCCAGAAACTAAAGAGGAATCATACATCAATAGAGCTTATCATGTGTGCCTATATTTATTTTGTAAGAAGCTGGTTCTATGATCTCATAGGGCATCTTTGAGTTCTTTGAGATGCTCGGCTGCACTCTGTGATTTAAAATCACCATTTTTGATATCTTTCATCGACTCCATATAGGCAACATCAAGCTCATAAGATTTTAACTTCTCATACATTTCAGTCCTCATCACAACAAATTCAGACTCACCCCTCACACTGATAAACACTTCATCAGCATCTTTAAGAGCCTCTTTAAATATCCCAACACCTTTGGTTCTGAGATCATTGGCGACTATCGTCATCATATCTCCTTTTGTATGGTTTATCATATGATTTATAGTGTGATTATAGCCAAATGTGAGGGAAATGGCAAATGTGTGTTCAAGTGAACCCGCTAAAGTAATAGATTTTTAATTTTTCACATATCTTCCAACGAAAACCCTCGATACTCTATCTCAAAGCCTTTTAGTTTTTGCATCAGCTTAGAAGATTTTTGTTTGAGTTTGTTTATATCTATCTTTTTGGGATTTCTCTTTACCTCTGCTATCAGGGCTTTTTGTTTTAGTTCATTTGTCGCTACTATATCTATCTCGTTTTGGTTTCCTCTCTCCCAATAGTTTCCTATATGCGAATAGTCTTTTGATAGTTGTAGCTTTTGGTGAAAGTAGCTTTCTAAAAATACCCCACTATAAGTTTCATAATCTCTTTTAAAAATATCTTTTAGATAGTCAAAGTTTTCCAACTCAACTGCACTTCGATACTTGTAAATAAACCTAAACCAAAAGTTAAAAAAGTTATCAACTATTTTATACTTCACACTTCTGCTTCCCTCTTTTGCAAAGATTGGTTTTATCTTTTGTATTACTCTGTATTCATTCTCAAGCCTATCAAGATACCCACCGATATTTTTCTCAAGTATTGATTCTATCTCTGCTCTTGAAGTTTTTGATGATGCTATCAAAGAGAGTATAGAAAAGTAAGTCGTGTATTCTTTGCCAAACTCCTCTATAAGCAAGTTTTTACCCTCATCCAAAAAAAGCGAATACTCTCCAAATATCAAATCCAACTGACTATCTAAACTAAATGCCTTGCTATCAACAAAAATCTCTACATACT
>JALSQA010000380.1 GCA_026985685.1 Campylobacterales bacterium
CAGACTCGAGTGATTTTTGTTCACGAGAGAGATCTGTCATTTTTTTTATATCTGATGTTATTTCTGGAGATGAGAGGAGATCGCTTATTTCGTTATATCGATCTAAAAATGGCTGGAGTTTTGATTTAAGCATATATATTTAATAAAAGAGTTTGCTGCTATTAAGCAGCTTCACTCATAGCATTGACTAATTTTGTAAGTCTGCTTACTTTTCTTGCAGCTGTATTTTTTTTCAAAATACCTTTGCTTACATATTTGTGAAAGTTTTGATTTGCACTTTTTAATGCTGCTGTAGCTTTTTCGCTATCACCAGCTGCTACTGCTTCTCTAACTTCTCTTGTAATATTTTTGATTCTTGTTTTATAGAATCTATTACGCTCTGTTCTTTTTACTGTTTGTCTAGCTCTTTTCAATGCTGACTTATGATTTGCCATGATTTCTGACCTTTTTTGAATTTTTAGTGAGCGATTATAGTTAAAATATTATAAAAAAATGCTTAATTTAAGTCTAAATATAGCAAGATTACTGGAAAATAAAATGTTAATAGAATTTTAATTTTTGTCGATATATACTTAATCAATAAAATTAAATATATTAACTTTTAGTAAGGTGGATGAAGTATGAAACTTTTCGGTACAGATGGCGTAAGAGGAATGGCTGGTGAAAAAATCACTGCAATGTTAGCGATGAGATTAGCTATGGCTGCAGGAATTTATTTTAGAAAATACTCAATCACCAATAAAATCTTGGTAGGTAAAGATACAAGAAAAAGCGGTTACATGATTGAAAATGCTATTATTTCAGGTTTGACAGCAGTAGGATATGATGTAAGACAAATAGGACCGATGCCCACACCAGCTATCGCATTTTTAACAGAAGATTTACGCTGCGATGCTGGAATCATGATATCTGCAAGTCATAACCCATACGAAGATAATGGGATAAAGTTTTTTGATAAACGTGGAAATAAACTTAATGAAAAAATAGAAGCTCAAATTGAAAAAATATATTTTGATGATGATCTTATAAATAAACATCAAGCTACATTTATGAATATAGGTCAAACTAAAAGAATAGAAGATGTTATTGGTCGTTATATTGTTCATGTGAAAAATTCATTTCCAAGATCAATGACACTTCATAATGTTCGTGTTGTGTTAGATGTGGCAAATGGTGCTGCATATAAAGTTGCCCCAACAGTTTTTAAAGAACTTGGAGCGGATGTCTTTGTCATGAATGAAGAGCCAGATGGTAGCAACATCAATGAAGGATGTGGTGCTTTGCATCCTCAGAGATTAGGAGATGAAGTAAGAAGATTAAGAGCTGATATAGGTTTTGCTTTTGATGGCGATGCTGATAGAATTGTTGTTGTTGATGAAAAAGGTGAAATTGTTGATGGTGATAAATTACTTGGTGTCCTGGCAGTGCATTTAAAAGATCAAGCTAACCTTTCAAACAATGGTGTAGCTGCAACTGTGATGAGTAATCAAGCACTTGAAGATTATTTAAATCAAAAAGATATTCAAATATATAGATGCAATGTTGGAGATAAATATGTACTTGAAACAATGCAAAAAGAAGGGTTAAATTTTGGTGGTGAACAAAGTGGGCATATCATTTTAAGTGATTTCGCAAAAACAGGAGATGCACTCGCAGCAGCGTTGCAAGTTTCTGCTTATATCTTAGCAAAAAAGAAAAAAGCTAGTGAAGTTTTAAACCCATTTGAACTATATCCACAGATACTAAAAAATATTAAAATTA
>JALSQA010000381.1 GCA_026985685.1 Campylobacterales bacterium
TATTATTCAAATATAACTCTCATAATGACTATCATATACGGATAATATAATTTCAAAATGGATAGTTACATATGGATATCGTAGAAAAAATCAATTACCTTACTCGTTCCTACCGAGGAGAAACTGTTAAAGCACTCAAAAATTTTGGAAGTGGAGACTTTAGTCCCACCTCATATTTGGATATATAATAGAACCCAAGGTGTAGTAAATATTTCGATAGAGCATAACGAATCTGTAACTTCATTGTGATTTAAAAAGGAAATGTTTACTTTATTCCTGAAACAAGTTTATTTACAAAAACAACTACAAGTACAGCACCTACAATAAACAATCCCATACCTAATACCATCTCACTCTGCATCTCTCATCTCCTTGTTTAGCATTTGCATTTTATTCCATAGTTTTAATTCATAGATACCTATCAATACTATAACAATAAGTCCAATTCCGCCTACAATTATCATATACGAAGGTATTTTATGTATCAAAACATTATAAGCTATACTTGCGATACCTGTCAATATACCTAGCATCAAATAGAGTAATGCTTTAAATACTTCTTTGATATCAGACTTAATCTCTTTTAATTCATCTATTTTACTCATATACACATTATACCTAAGCAACACCAAGATGTCAAAAAAGTGTATTAGTCCACAACATATGGCACTCTTCATGATTTTCAATAAGATATTGTACAGGAGTTTTCATATTAAGAGAATGATGAGGAATAATTGTGTTGTAATCAATCAACCAATCTGCCATCATTTCATTAAAAAGGTTCATATCTGTAAAGAGTAAATCTTCATGGAAATCTACAAACTGTTCTTGAATGGTTCTGTTAAATCGTTCATTGTGTGCATTCATTTTTGGACTTCTTGGGTATGTCCAGTAGTGAGTGAGACCTTTTTTTTGTAAGAGTTTTTCGAAATCTTTCATAAATTCACTCCCATTGTCAGAGAGTATAGCAAACTGTTTAGCTTGAGTATGAAGTTCAATCGTACCTGTAAGACCATCAATCAGTGCTTCTAATACTTTGGCTGTATGTTTAGAGTGTTTACTTGGTAAGCCTACTGCAAAGGAGATGCGACTATTAGGGTCAACCAAAGTCATGATATAGCGTCTAATACCGTTTGAGACTTTTTGTATAGTATCTACTGCCCACAGGTGCATCGGTTTTGCTTTGAGGTTTTTAGGTTTTCTATTTTTGAACTTTCTTTTTTTTGCTTTGACTTTACCATTACGGTCTATACGTAAAGGGGTAATATGCATCTTATCTTTATCATTAGCAATCACTCTACCTATGGTAGATTCTGAAAGTACTGGTAGGTGATTTGTTTGGCACCATGGTCTGAGCATATGGTAGAGTTTGGCTTTTCCTAGATTGGGATATTTCTCTCTTAATCTTTTTATCTCTGAAACTATCTCTTTTGGTACTTTTGATTGTCGTTTGGATTTGGGTGCTTTTGATTTAGGTTCTAAGGCTTCTATTTTGTTATTACTTTTTTGCAGTATTTGTTGATAACGGTAGAGGGTTCGTTTAGAGATATCAAAGGCTTCCAGTGTTGCAGCAAGTCCATACTTTTGATAAAAGAGAACTATTTTGTATCTTCTTTGTGCTTCTTGACTTATCATATCATAACGATAGCAATAATAGGCAAACCTTTCAAACCCTTTTATCCCATGAAACAGATAATCTGTTTGCATCTTTTACTCCTTTACGAAGTGCCAGATGTTTTTGAACTTATGCAGTGCCTAC
>JALSQA010000382.1 GCA_026985685.1 Campylobacterales bacterium
GATACTATATCTGATATCAGAGAGCTTAAAATGCTCCTCCTCTCCTATCACAGCACCCAAAAAACCCATGATTGCAGTCTTGGGTGGGATGGGATAAGTCAAACTCGAATATATAGTAGCAGGATGTGAGAAATGTGCATAATCTCCAGTTAATTTTATTGCTACAAAAGACATAACTTATCTCTCTATCTTTTTCCAGCTACTCTCAAACTGCTCTTTATGATTTTGTTCAAAATCAAAATCAACTAAATACTCTATCTTTTCAATAGAGTCAGCATATCTTTCTAGCTTACCTCTTAATCTACTAAAATCTATCGTATAGTCGTTGATATTTCTAATCGCCTCTTCATCTTTTTTGGCAAGTAAATCTATGCTATTGTTTAAATCTCCTGCAAAAGTATCGTCTTTATAAGTTATGACAAGCATAAACCTAGGTGTTTGCCCCATTTTGGAACGAGTTATCAAATTTTTTGTTCCAAACCATAAAGCATTTATGATTTTTTGTGCATCATCTTCACTAAAACCTGTTTTTTTTGCATTATAATTATCCATAATACCATAAGTTGCAAAAAGTGCATAGCTAAGAAAATCCTCTTCTCTAAAAGTTGCTTGTTGTTTTTGTTTTTTTGTATCACCCTCATCATAACTACTTGCAAATGCACCTGTTCCTTTGATATGATTAACTGATACTTTATGTAAAGATTTACTCATTCTAAACTGAACAGCACCAGTAAACTGAACTCCTGCTGTAGTTATTGCACTATCTTTTTTCATCTCATCTTTATCTGAAATAGGTAAAACACCACCAAAAGCTCGGATATCTAAAAATCTTTCTAGTATCTCTTTTTCCAAATCTTCTTTTGACTGTTTAATATCGATACTATTTTCTCTAATAGCCGTTTTACAATCGAGTATATTTTCACCCCTTTTATACTCTTTGATAAAAACTACATCTGCTCCTTCACTTTTGATAAGTTCATCTCTGATAGTTCTTTTTATCCTAACATCTGTAGCTTCTGCCACTCCTGTCTCTTCATCAACTCTTGGTGCATTGCTATTTAGCATATCTCCATTTGGATTCCAGTTTTCACCATCCCACAAAAATAAAATCTCTTTTTTTAACATTATTTACTCTCCTCTTTGATATATTTTACAAAATCACTTCCACCCATCGCAAAAGCAAGTGATACATAAGAACTCTTAACGACACCATCATAGATAAGAGCTTTAGGCATACTCTCAATCACCAATTCTTTGATTTCATTGACTCTTTTATTGCTTTTACCTGAAGTAGAATTTAACTTTCGTATAGTCTCTTCAGCCTTTTTCCAAATCCTATCAAGGGCATCTTTGGTAATTGCACCACTATTATTGAGCCATTTTTCATAAGAACTATTGCTACTTACTCCATATTGCCAATTCATCAAAGCACTAGATAGCATTCCCAAAAGATAAGCACTCTTTAAGACATCATTATCTAAAAAAGGACTCTTGTCTATTAATACTTCTATCTTTGCACGATTATCTTTTATCTCTTCCAAACCTATCTCCTTTTGTAGTATAAAATCACTTTTTAACTTTTTTACATCATTAAAAAAGTTCACATATCTTTCAATCGCCTCAATACTTCTGTTAAAATAGTATCCATTGAAGTATTTACCCCACTCGACAGGCGATCCATAACTTCTATTCATCCCTCCCCAGTAGATAAGCTGAGAAAATTTATCTACCAATACATCTGTATCTATTTTGACAG
>JALSQA010000383.1 GCA_026985685.1 Campylobacterales bacterium
TTTCAAAAAAGATTCTAATGATTACAGGTGTCAATGCAGGTGGAAAGACTATGATGTTAAAATCAATCCTTTCATCCGTTTTTATGGCAAAATATCTACTACCCATGAGGATCAATGCACACAAATCGCACATAGGACACTTCAAAGAGGTAACTGCTATCATAGATGACCCACAATCAGTAAAAAACGATATCTCCACTTTCGCAGGGCGTATGATGGAGTTTAGTAAACTTTTTTCTAAAAACAACTTTATAGTCGGAGTAGATGAGATAGAGCTTGGTACAGATTCAGATGAAGCCGCTAGTCTTTTTAAAGTGATATTAGAGAGATTAGCAAAAAAAGATGCAAAAATCATCATCACAACCCACCACAAACGTCTGGCATCCATGATGGCAACACACAAAGAAGTACAATTAGCAGCCGCTATGTATGATGAAAAACACCAGAAACCAACATTTGACTTTCTCTTTGGAACTATCGGAAAAAGTTATGCTTTTGAAACAGCACTTCGCTATGGAATAGCCGCAAATCTAGTAGCAGATGCAAAAAAAATCTATGGAGAAGATAAAGAAAAACTAGGCGAGCTTATACAGCAAAACATCGACTTAGAGTTAAAATCAAGAGAAAAACTCTCAAAACTAGATCAGCAAATAAACACCACCGAAAAACTCAACCAACAACTCAAAAATCAAAAATATGAACAAGATCAAATATTAAAAAGTTTAAAAGCCAAACTCCAAAAAGAGTACCAAGAAGCAATAGATGAAGCGAAAAAAGCAGCAAAAACCAAAGATAGTGCCCAAATACACAGACTACTGAACAAAGCCCACAAAAAACAGCAACAAGCAAGAAAACAAGAGATTGTTATGGAAAAAATCCCTCTAAAAAAAGGTGACTTTGTAAAATATCACAACACAAAAGGGAAAATCATCTCCATCAAAAAAGATGAAGCACTTATAGAGAGTGATGGTATGAGACTGAGAGTTCCAGTAAAAGAGTTAAAAAGAAGTGGCAATCCCATCAAACCAAAACCCACACTAAAAAGCCAGGTAGCCGTACAGAGACCAAACTCATCATCTGTAAAACTAGACCTACATGGACTAAGAAGTGAAGAAGCGATAGACAAACTAGACAAATATCTATCCGATGCCCTAATCACTGGATATGATGAAGTTTTGATTTATCATGGTGTTGGCACAGGAAAACTAGCATACGCAGTAAAAGAGTTTCTAAAACAACATCCAAAAGTCAAAACATACCAAGACGCACCAGCAAACATGGGTGGCATGGGTGCAACGGTTGTGAGGTTATAGATGTTTAGTCAAAAACAGATCGAAAAATACAAACGAACAAAATACACAAGAGAATTAGAGCGTTTTTTAAACCGCATAGTAAGCTACATATCCAAAGACAAAGAGCTGGACAAAGAGCATTTTAAAAAATATGTAGATGAGATATTTAAACCACTTGAAGATATCGAAAAAGTTAGATTTAATAGTCCGTATCTCATACACTTAGAGAGCTTTGTCGAAAAAAGTGCAAACCTTCCTACATCAGACATGGAGATGGATGATATCAAAAAAGAGATCCTCCATAGTGCAAATCAACTCCAGAAAACAAAACGAAAAAAAAATTTCAACAACCAAAAACACAAAGGCAAACACTTTGACTGAAAAAATTAAAATAGGCGAAATCAATACCCTACGCATCGACAGAGATAGCAATCATGGATTATTTTTGATGG
>JALSQA010000384.1 GCA_026985685.1 Campylobacterales bacterium
GCCCAAGTGTATCAGCCTGTAAAAATCCAAAACTCAATAAAACCAATAACAATATAGAAATTAAATTTTTCATTTTCCCTCCTCCAAAATAAGTGCATTTGGCAGAGTAAAGTAACCTGTCCTAATCTGTTTTTTCAATGCATCAAAAAGAGCGATGATTTGTTGTTGTTTTTTCTCATCACTCTCAACTTTGTAGCTATATCCACCATCTTTTTTGACAACATAACCTACTTCGTTGTCTGGTGTTGCAAAATAAAGAGCGACTGAACCTAGTTTAGCGATTTGAGATAATTTCTCTTTACCTTGTATCGTTATAGCTTGTTTAAACAAACCTATCTCTTTTGTCAAACGAATGATATCATCATAACTTGCCCAAACCATAGACAAGCCTTTTTCAGGAGAGAGTGTTTTATCTTTTAGATGAGATTTTATCTTTTTAAGTTCCTCTCTTCTCTCATTTACTTTAAAAGGTATACCATTTACGATAACCTGATCTAATTTATCTATAGAAGTAAGTAGCAATGGTGTTATATCTTCATTACCTTTTTTCATAGAAGCCATCTTGATCTGTGCTTTGTTTAATTCATCTTTTAGAAGTTTCAATGAAGTCTCCTGACGATTTATCTGAGCTTCCATATCAGCTCTTTGCATCGTAAAAGATTTCATCTGTGCTTTATAGTTTTCTTTGTTCTCATCTATCTTACTATACAGTGCTTCAACATCACTTCTAAGTTTCATGATCGATTTAACCATAGTATCTTGACTATTTGCTTCCAAAGAAGGAGCACAAAAAGCAAAGACAACAGCAGCGATACTAAACAGTTGTTTCGTATTAGGTACCATACTTTCTCCATATAAAATATTTTGTTCATCCTAACGAAACAAGGTTACAAAATAATCTCAAAGTGGTTACATTTTGGTTACAAATCAAGTGGGCTAAAAACCTTCAAGCTATTCATCTCCTCTACGACATCCACCAAATTCTGTTTCTGCATCAAAACCTCCATAGTTTATTAACACGCAAAATGCGTGTTAATGCCCAAATCTTCCAAATAACACACACTTTGTATGTTATTTGGGAATAAATTTTAAAAATACAACATATATAAGTCATATTTTATTTACTTTTTTTGCAAAAAAGAAGATTTTATTTCATTTTGAAATGTTTTTTGATAATTAACATACATTTTATATATAAAGTTAATCTTGAAATTCAGGTCTGTTTTAGATAGAATGTTTGTTAATAAATAGTTATGTATACAGCTCAACATATTACAAGGAAAAGTAAAAATGAAAAATACTGCATTAATTATAGTGGATATGCAAAATGACTATGTTTTAAAAAGTACACCTCAATGTATAGATGGAGCTATCAAAATTATTCCTAATCTTCAAAAAGTTTTAAATACATTCAGAGATGAAAAAAGTCCAGTGTTTCATGTTTACAGAGAATATCGAGAAGATGGAAGTGATATAGAATCTACAAGATTAAATGATTTTTTATCAGGAGAAAAATATTGTGTTCCTAATACACATGGATGTGACATAATTGATGAAATATATCCTATTGATGGAGAGTATAGAATTATCAAAAATAGATTTAGTGGTTTTATGAATACTGAATTAGATTTCATGTTAAGACGACTAAAGATTAATGAAATTGTTGTTTGTGGAATACAGTATCCAAACTGTATTAGAGCAACTATTTATGATGGTGTAGCACTTGGATATGATGTGACCTTG
>JALSQA010000385.1 GCA_026985685.1 Campylobacterales bacterium
TAACTTCAGGCAGATCAAGACCCTCACGAAGTAGGTTGATACCTATAAGCACATCAAATTCTCCAACTCTTAAACCTCTTATTATCTGATTTCTCTCTATTGTGTCTATATCTGAGTGCATGTATTTTACTTTCATGCCAAGTTCAAGATAGTAGCGACTAAGCTCTTCTGCCATCTTTTTTGTCAAAACTGTAACCAATACTCTCTCATTTTTGGCAGTAATCTTTTTTATCTCATCATGAAGTCTCTCCACTTGAAATTCGCTATCTATTATCTCTATTTTTGGATCTAATAATCCTGTTGGTCTGATGATTTGTTCTGCAATATTTGGACCACTCAAATCCATCTCTAACTGGGCTGGTGTCGCTGATACGAAGAGATAAGCTGGTGCTTTGTTGATGTACTCATCAAACATCAAAGGACGATTATCAAGTGCTGAGGGAACTCTAAAACCATACTCAACAAGAGTCTCTTTACGGCTTCTATCTCCTGCATACATCCCACGAAACTGTGGTAAAGAGACATGAGATTCATCAACAATAACCAGATAATCTTCACCCATCGCTTCAAAATAGTCAAACAAAGAGTAAGGTGTTTCTCCTGGTTTTTTACCCGTAAGATGCCTTGCATAGTTTTCTACACCTTTACATGAACCAGTTGCATTTAACATTTCAAGATCAAACTCTACTCTCTGTTTAAGTCGTTGATATTCGACAAGGCGATTTTCCTTTTTAAAAAATGCTAATCTTTTATCAAGCTCCTCTTCTATCTCTTTTATTGCAATTTTAAGTCTATCCTGACCTACTATAAATTGATTTGCAGCGTATATGATAACTTTTTCTTTATCAGCAGTTTTTTTATTTGTTAGTGAATCAAAATAGTAAATACTCTCTATCTCATCACCAAAAAACTCTACCCTTATAGCCTCCTCATCACTATATGCAGGATAGATATCGATTACATCGCCATTAACTCTAAAATCTCCTCTGTCAAAATAGTTATCATTTCGTTTATAACCCATATCTACAAGTCTTAGTAACATCTCTTTTTGATTTAGTTCACTACCTACCTCTAAAATCTGAACCATCTTTTTATATTCATGAGGATTACCCAAACCATAGTTTGCAGATACAGAAGCGATACAGATGACATCATTGTATGTCAATAAAGATGCAGTAGCGGAGAGTCTAAGTCTTTCTATCTCTTCATTTATAGAGCTATCTTTTTCTATAAAAAGATCAGTTCTGGGTATATAAGCCTCTGGTTGATAATAGTCATAATAAGATATAAAATACTCCACATGATTGTTAGGAAAAAAGTGCTTAAACTCAGAGTAAAGCTGAGCAGCAAGAGTTTTGTTATGTGTCATGATAAGAGTAGGACGAGAAGTTTTTTGTATGATCTGAGCCATAGTATAAGTTTTTCCACTACCTGTAACTCCAACTAAAGTCTGGTATCTGTTTCCACTTATAATGGAGTTTGATAGCTTTTCTATAGCCTGGGGTTGATCACCAGCAGGAGGGAAAGGGGTTTTTAGGGTAAATTTTGCCATTGTATTACTTGTAAATATCTCCCCGAAAGTTTATATCTTTTTCTAGTTCCCAAGCTCCAGCTTGGGAACTAGAAAAAATGATAATACACTATTATAACACATTTTGAAATTTTTTTATAAATTTGACTAAAGTTCTATAAACCTGTGCCGATTTAGTTTCAACGACAAATAAAAGAGTCGGGAAAATTTT
>JALSQA010000386.1 GCA_026985685.1 Campylobacterales bacterium
CAATCTCAGCCAAGTTTCTAACCGCTAGATTATTAATGGCATTTGCACTTTCTTGATCTGTCTCTGCTTTATCGACTGCTGTGTAGGCAGCGCAATTGATAATATGTGTAATATTTTTTTCCTTACATACAAGAGCAATATTTTTCTTGCATGTGATATCTAAACTTTCTTTATCTGTGAAGGCAAAGTTATAGTGCAGATAGCTCACATGTATGGCTTGTAGTTCGGAGCCCAATTGTCCATTGGAGCCTGTTACTAAAATATTAATCATAAAAAAATCTCACTAAAACTAAAAATTTTAGCACCTTTAACAAGGTGCTCCGATGGAGAAACAAATACCGTTGTTTCTTTATCAAGGACAAAACATGCAAAAACAATAGCTGGAACACTGTTTTTTAAAAATTTCTTAAGCATCAATGCTTGACTAATTAACCAACGCCTTATACTGTTTTTAACATACAAAATTATGTTTATCATTGAAAGACTTCTTATCTTAATTTGTTAGTTGAATTATACTTTTATTATCTTAATTTTAGCACAAAATAGTGGTGAAAACCGAATGGTAATCCTTCAAAAAACCCAGTTTTTATCAACCGCAGAATTAAATAGGCAGTTTTTCATGAAATACAACACAATAAATACCTTAAATACCTTTTAGGGCATCTCTAAAAACTTCCAATAACCATCCCTAAAGTAGCGAAACGATAAAATAAGAGAAAAGGAGAGACAGATGCGCGGACTGTTTGACTATGAATATCAACTAGAATCTATCAATCAACATCAACCACCTTTGCAAAAGCTAGATAACGTGATCAACTGGGAGATGTTTCGCGCACCAATAGAAGAGGCACTCTATAAAGAACCCAAAGGAGCAGGAGGTAGACCACCCTTTGATCGCTTGATGATGTTTAAGATCATGATCCTTCAGCGTTACTATAATCTTTCAGATGAGCAGACTGAGTTCCAGATCAAAGATAGACTCTCCTTTATGCAGTTTTTGGGCTTACAAATTGGTGATAAAGTCCCTGATGAAAAGACACTCTGGCTCTTTAAAGAACAACTTAAAGAGAAAAAACTAGCGAAAAAGCTATGTGATCTCTTTACTCAGCAACTGATGACGCAAGGTGTAGTAGCAAAAGAAGGTAGTATGGTAGATGCTTCTTTTGTCGATGTTCCCAGACAACGTAACTCACGAGAAGAGAATAAAAGTATCAAAGGGGGAAATGTTCCTGAGTCCTTTAAAGAGAATGCTGCCAAACACGCTCAAAAAGATACCGACGCACGATGGATGACAAAAGATGACAAACAAAATGAAATCAAAGATAAGAGTAAGAGTAGAACATGTCTTTGGATATATGACCAACTCAATGCATGATGCCTTGCATATGTGCTCTATAGGAATAGAGCGCATAGAATCAAATATAGGCTTTATGAACCTGACTTATAACCTCTTTAGATTTGAACAGTTAGTCAGACTAAAAAAGGTACAAATATTATAGAAAAAGAGAGACATTGATTGAGTTTTCACTGCTTTTGATGAAGATTTACTCAATGTTTCAACCTAAATGGTGGAAATCTTGAAAATAGAAATTTGAAAAAGTGTTAGGGACGATTTAGACTTCTGGAAAAGAGGTTTTTAGAGGTGCCCATTATCCTTTACTGTTTTCTTAGAGTATTATAGGATGATTTTTAGGTTAAAACTACTCTTGGATTGCGAATTTTTATTTGACATCAG
>JALSQA010000387.1 GCA_026985685.1 Campylobacterales bacterium
TTTTCTTCAAAAAAATATTGGATTTTTAAATGGTGATGGTCTGGGTTTTGTGATTGAGATGGTGGAACTTTTTTTGTTTAATGTTCTTATACTTTTTTGATTTTGTTTTAAGGTTTAATTATTTCTCTTTTTGCCGATATGGTGTATATGACAATGATAAAAGGAGAATATGCACCATGTTTAAAAGATCCAATAATGCTGTTTTAGATCAAAGTAAAAAAGAGGTCGAAGCACTACAGCAACAAAATCAAAATTTACAAGATGAAATTGCACAACTCAAAAGTGCACTCTCTATGTATCAAGACAATAAAGAAGATGAAAAACAAAAAGTTCGTGATGAGTTGTTGCAAATGCTTTTAGAGAGTTATGGTGATGGCGTAGGTTTTTTACAGGAGACAATCGAAGAAAATCTAGGAATGCTTTCAGATATCAATGACTTAAACGATAAAACTTCCACGAGGGTATCTGAAGTTGAGTCTCAGACAGGAAATATTGAAAATGCTGTTGAAAATATCCAGCAATACACAGAACAGTTAAGAGATGATTCTAGTACTTTAAATGATTCGGTTATGTCTATTGCAGAGATTATTAATTTGATTAAAGATATTTCAGATCAAACTAATCTCTTGGCACTCAATGCAGCAATTGAAGCAGCAAGAGCAGGTGAACATGGACGTGGTTTTGCAGTGGTTGCTGATGAGGTTAGAAAACTTGCAGAGCGTACACAAAAAGCAACCCAGGAAGTAGAGATCAATATTAGTGGCTTGAAACAAAATTCAAACAATATGCTTCAAATTAGTGAGACATTTGGCAATGAATCTGAAATGATCATGGAAGTATTGTCAAGTTTTAGAGAAAATGTAAATTTTGTCCAGGACAATGCTCAGGAAATCAGTAAAAAGACAAAAAATGTTACAAATGAGGTCAGTGTAAGCAATGGTAAAATAGACCATATTAACTTAAAACTAAATGGATACAAAGCGGCACTCTCAGGTGAACTAAAAGCTCTACCAGATGAGCATAGTTGTCGTTTTGTCAAGTGGTTTTCAAATATTGCTAAAACAGAACTTAAAAGTGATACTAAAGCTGTATCTTTTATATCAAAAGAACATGCAAATGTACATCAAAGTTTAAACAAAGCTATAAAATATTTCTCTCAAGATTCAATCCAAGATCAGCAAAAAGGACTTGAAGCTTTTGCGAGTGTTGAAAAATCAAGTAAAGAAGGTTTTGAAACTTTACTTGATAGTATAAAAACTTTGAGAGATTAAATGATCCAACCTGAACCAAGTACCCTGTTTTCATCATAGAAGACAGCAACTTGTCCAGGAGCTAATCCTTGTACCTTCTGGTGCAGGGATATGGTTGCTTTTTCTCCTTTTATAGAGATTTTACAAGGGGTTTTAGGGCTTCTGTATCGTATCTTTACATAAGCTTCAAACTCTTTTTCTTCTATAAACATATTTAAATCTTTCACTTCAAACTTTTGGATATCTAAAGCATCTCTCAAGCCTACGACGATTTGATTTTTATGGGCATTTATATCTATAACATAGTGTGGATCATGAGCTACTTTTAGTGTAAAACCTTTTCTTTGACCGATGGTATAGTGCATATAGCCACGATGTTTTCCGATGATATTTCCTTTTTCATCCAATACATCTCCGGGCATATCGATATTTGTGTGCTGTTGTAAAATATCGAGATAACTATCTTCTACAAAACAGATCTCT
>JALSQA010000388.1 GCA_026985685.1 Campylobacterales bacterium
TGTGAAGTGTGTGGACATATACACTATGGTAAAAAAGCCCTGGAAGTTTGTCCTGTCTGTAAACATCCACGATCATATCAGGCACGATTAAATGATATAAAATAATATTTTATACAGCTGTTTAGTTATAGGAGGAGAGTTTGAATTTATTTAAATTCTCTTTAATGTTAAGGGCACCTACAACTCCATTAAGTTAAAGAATTATCATTTTTGGAAATGGAGACTTTAGTCCCATCTTGTAGGGGTCTAGCTGAAGCAAGACTTCCAAAGAAACTGCTTAATTTAATAGCAGTGAAGGCACTTCAAATTACAACATAGCGAAAGTAATTTAAATACTTTCGCTAAAAGTTGCTTCTTCGTGATAAGTGTTTAGGAATTTTTTTCCTTTTTGTATTTTTTCCATGTTTTCTTTTAAAACTTTTTGCTCTTTTGCGATGAGTTTTTTTGATTCATTGATCAGTGATACGGCTGATCTTAGTTGATTGATATCTTTAATCTCAGGCATCTCATCCAAAAGTATTTCCAATCGCTCAAAATCTCTTTTGATTATTGCGATTTTAAACTCCTCAAGCCATTTCGTGCTCAACGCTTGTCTCCTCTTTCCAAGTCTCTAAAAGTACACGTACCACATGAATAATTGTATCAAGTTCTTGTGTGGAATTTTTGATATTTGCCTGATTTAATGATTTTATCTGGTGCATATATAAACCACTTAGATAAGCAGTCATTTGACTACCATCATTGCTTAATGAATTGATTAACTCTATAAATATATCATTTGAACGGTTGATCCATTTTGCTTTGGCTTGGGTGTCGTTTTCTTCTATAGCTCGTTTTGCCAAAGATGTAAATTTTAAAAGTCCCTCATAAAGCATTTCTATGAGTTTTTCAGGTGAGTAGACTCCTGTTTGGTTTTGGCTATATGCTGCAAATGCTTGGTTTCTCATTCTTTCCCCTTAATTTTATTTATATTATTTTTTTGATGCCAGTTCTGCATCTATTATCGCTGTTAAACTATCCCCTTGTGCACTTAGTTTTGCGATAACCGAATCAAAAGATGCGAACTTTTTTGCCATAATATTATATCGGTCATCTAACTTTTTTTGTGCACTTTTTTGCTGCTCTTCTAAACGTTTTGCACTATCTTCGAGATCTTTTGAAAGTGTTCTTAAAGGTCCGCTTGAACTTGTTTTGACATCAAATATTGCACTATCTAGTCTATTAAATGCACCATTTCTACCATCTGTACCACGAAAAAAATCTTCTACACTTTTTGAATCATTTTTTAATGCTTCTTCAAATTTTGTTTTGTCAAACTGGATAGTTCCGTCACGCTGGATATCCATGCCAAAGTCATTTAAACTTTTGCCACCATTTGAACTTAACATGAAAGCATCTTTGATTCTGCTTTGGGCTGATCTTATGGAAGAATCTCCTTGAAACAATCCAGCAGTTTTACTTGTTTTATCAAATTTTGTACTATCACTAAAACCTTTTACAAAAGCATTATATTTTTCTACAAATTTATCCATACCCTCTATGAGTTTATCATTATCAGCTTTGATAGAAACATTTGTAACACCTTCATTTTTTAATGTAAGCGAAACTCCTTCTATCAAATCATCTACTTTGTTTGATGATCTTGTGATATCAATTCCATTGTAGTTAAATTTTGCATCTTTTGCCCCTTCTCCCACTTGATCAAAATTATAATCACCTGTTACAGTTATGTTATTAGAAACTCCTGTATCTTTTGATTTTAAGATGAGTTTATAAGGATCACTTCCACCTACATTTAATATAGAAGCTTCTACCTTCCCATCAGTAGCTTCACCTATCTTTTTGGCTACATCTTTTAAAGAGTCAGTTGATGATATATTGATAGAAACAGAGTCGCTATCACCTAATTGCAAAGTCATAGTACCCTCACCAAAGAGAGCATCTTCATATCCATAACCTTGCTGTGATTGTTTGATATCATGTGTGGCTAAGTTTTTGACATCAAGGCTAAAGTTTGCCTCTTTTGCTTTATCTGTTGCATCTAAAGTGATAGAACTTCCTGAGAGAGAAGTCTCTTTTGCATTATAAAGATTTGGATCAGAAAGAGCTATTACTTCCGTATTCATGCCACTTATGAGCTTTTTTAATTCACCCAGTTTCTGGCTTTTTAGTCCATTTAATTCTATCTTTTGCTCTATAGGTTTGATAATAGAAGATTTGTCTGCATCTTTTAGTTTATCTATCACATCAAATGAAAGAGCACCGCCACTTCCGATACCTAGTGTGCTGAGTGTTCCTGCCATCGTTTATCCTTTTTTGTCAAAGAGGGTTCCTACAAGATCTTTCATGCTTTCGCTGATCTTCATAGCCTCTTCGCTTGGTAATTTTCTGATAATTTTGCCACTAGATTTATCAATAACATTTAGATAAAACTGGTCTATCTTGTCGTTATAAGCAAATCGTACATCAAGATTTAACTCTTCACTCATTTTATTGAACTCTTTGGTTGTCTCTTTGAGTTTGGCTTTATCACTTTGTTGTGAGTGGATATCGGATTGTTTTATATTTTCTTGTGTTTTTATTTCTACATTACTATTTTGCTCTATAGGTTTGACTAAAGTATATAGAGATGTTGGTGTATTTTTTGGATTATTAACCATCATAGTTTCCATGTGCTACTCCTTAGCAAAATCTCTTGTTTGGTTTATGAGACTTTCTCTAACAACAACATCGGTACAATTTTTAACAATAGTGAAAAAATATCTCTTATTTACAATAAAATTTGATAAAATGTATTAAAAATTTACATTTTGTGACAAAAAGGCATTTTTTTATGAAAATTACAATCAAATGTTCATCAGTACTTTTGAAAAAGACTCTTATGCTCTATTTGCAGCCATATCTTTTCGAGGAAGAGTTGTGTGATATCATCATCTCTGATCGTAAAATAAAAACCTCTAAAGTTCTTTTTCGTATAGGATTTGATAAGAAAGCTGATTTGACTGAGCCTTTTACTCATCAAGAGTTGATTGAAAAATTACGAAATTTTTATAATGAAAATCCAAAATTACAACATATCAAGCCTACCAAAGAGGAGTTAGAAGCGGTGATTGAAAAACTAAATAAAAAGCATCAGGAAAAAATAGCAAAACTCTTAAAGAATTATCATGAAAAGTGCTAAATTAACACTCCAGATCCAAGCAGGTAAATACAAAGGCAAGAAGATTCAAATCCCTTCAAAAACAACCACAAGATCTACTAAGTCGATTCTAAAAGGATCAGTTTTTGATTCACTTCAAAATACAATCATAGACAAAACTTTTGTAGAAGTGTTTGGTGGAAGTGGTTCTATGGGACTTGAAGCTTTGAGCCGTGGTGCGAAGATGGCATATTTTATAGAGTTAAATCGACCTGCTTCTAAAGTATTAGAACAAAATTGCCAAAATATTGATCCTTTACATACTAAAGTTTTAAAAGGTGATAGTTTTGATTTGTATTTACCTCTTGTTGAGCGTTTAGCAAAAGATAATGAAAAAGTTTTTTTATATTTTGATCCTCCTTTTGATATTCGAGAAGGTATGGATGGTATTTATGATAAAGTATTGAATTTAATTGCCAAAACACCTGTAGATATTGTAGAAAAGATTATAATAGAACATATAAGTTCTGTCAAGTTTGATGAAAATATCGGACCATTCAAACAGCAAAAATCTAAAAAATTTGGTAAAAGTACTCTTAGTTTTTATACTGTGGCATAAATTTTGCTAACTTTAAGTCATCATACCAAAATGAAGGCTTTTTATGCACAAAGTGTTGCTTATACTTTTAATAACTTTAGAATTTTTACACGCAACTAAAATCAGAGATATCGCTAGTGTTGTAGGTGTGCGTGAAAACCAGCTTATAGGTTATGGCTTAGTAGTAGGGCTAAATGGAACAGGAGATGGTTCATCATTGCAGTTTACAAGACAAGCCATATCTAGTATGCTCCAAAGTGTAAATGTCAAAGTAGATCCTAGAAATATAAAATCCAAAAATGTCGCAGCGGTTATGGTAACAGCAAAATTACCTGCATTTTCAAGACATGGAGATCAGATAGATATAGAAGTCTCTTCAATGGGAGATGCAAAATCAATCATAGGTGGTACACTGCTACTTACAGCTCTTCGTGGTGTAGATGGTAATATTTATGCTTTAGCACAAGGAAGTATAGAGAAGGGATATACAGCAGATAAACGAAATAGACGAAAAGGTACAAAAGCCAGGATATTTAAGGGTGCAATCGTTGAAAAAGAGATAGATTTTGATCTATACCATAAAAACACGATTCGTTTAAGTCTAAAAAAAGCAGATTTTTCTACTGCGGTTAAAATAGAGAAAAAATTAAATAATAGATTTGGTTTAGGATGTGCAGTTGCACTTGACCCTCGTACTATTGAAATACACCGACCCACAAGTCAAAGTATGGTAGAATTTCTAGCAACGGTAGACAATACAGATATTCCTTTTCAGGGGGCAAATAAAATTGTCATAGATGAAAAAACAGGTACAGTAGTAGCAGGTGTAAATATACTTGTAGAACCTGTGGTAGTCACGCATGGTGATTTGACGATCAAAATATCTTCTATGGCAACACTACCTGTCAAAACAAAAGGTGATGTTTATATCGATCCTTCAAACAATGTCATCAACATGAAATATGGAGAAGTTACTGTGGCAAATATCGCAAGAGCACTGCAAAAGCTAGGTTCAAAACCTGAAGATATCATCGATATTTTCCACTCTATCAAACAAGCTGGTGCAATTTCTGCACAATTAGAGGTTATCTAATGGCTCTTACTTCCATCGATAATTCTATCGCATTAGATGCTTTAAATAAAAAAAAGTTTACTCCAACTAATGATGATGTTAAATTACGGGAACAAACAGATCAATTTGAATCTTTTTTACTCAAACAAATACTTGATATCTCTCTTAAAAGCGACCATAAACTTTTTGGAAAAGATGCCGGAGACAAGATATATCAATCCATGTATAACGATAGTATCTCAAAAGCTGTTGGCGGAAATATTGGATTTAGTCAAATGCTCTTTGACTTCTTAAAGGAACAAAATAAATTACATGGATAATTAAACATCTTTGATTTTCTAAAAAAGTTAAAGATTTTTCCCCACTTGTCGATATATACATTATATAAAGGCAAAAAGGAGAGATCATGATCTTAACTTATTTAAATACATTAAACAATGATATCAACGAACTCATCACACTTACATCTGATGATATAGAGGCAATAAAAGCAGCCAGACATGATTTAGTCAGTCAAAACCACTCACAAAAAGAGTTATTGATACGTCGTTTTGAGAGTAATAAATCTTTATTAAATCATGCCCTCTTAACTTTAAGTCAAAATAAACCTACACAAGATCTTGAAGAACTTTTATCAAAAGAAGAAAAAGAGGGTTTAGAACTATTTAAAGAAAATATACAACTATTACAAGAAACAAATAAAAAATATGGAAAATTTGTAGCAACTTTCAGTGAATTTTTTAACTCAATGGTAGGTCGTATGTTTCCTATGAAAACACAAGGATATGCCAATACAGCCCCACAGCCTGCCGCATTTTTGCAAGTGAGTGCATAATGGGTATCTTTGATTCTTTGAATGTTGGTTACTCTGGTCTTAGTACATCTCAGGCATCTATAGAGACAACTAGCCACAATATAGCAAATGCAAACACACCAGGTTACTCTCGTCAGAGAATAGAACAAAAAGCCAACTTTCCTATCCATAATCGCCCATCAGACGTAGGTTCTGGTGTTAGAGTAGAAGAGATTGCACGTGTTCATGATGAATTTGTTTATGCTCGTATGAAAGGCAGTAGTGCAAATGTTGCTCATTTTGAATTTATGGAAAAAAATATGCAAGAGATAGCAGATGGATTTGCTGACCTTGATAATCTTGGTATAGCTCAGGATTTGAAAGATATGTATAGTTCATGGAGTAATCTCTCTGAAAACCCTGATGACCAATCAGCAAAAGTTGTAACTGTAAATAGAATGAACTCTTTTGCAAATAATCTAAACAGTGCAAAAAGTCGTCTTACTAAAATACAAGACAGACTCAATGATGAGTTTGTTCAAGGGATCGATCGTGTAAATGATATCGCAAAAGATATCGTAAACCTCAATAAAAGTATCAATAAAGTTGAAAATGTCAAACATCAAAATGCCAATGATCTTAGAGATCAAAGAGATCAATTAGAACTTGAACTCTCAAAACTGGTTAATATCTCTGTACATAAAGGAAACATGAATAATAGCGGTCCAGCTCTTCAAACAGACGCTGGTAATCTTTACAATATCAATATAGCAGGACACAATATCGTAGATGGGATCACTTTTCACCCACTTGATGACTCAATCTCTAGCAACAAAACTAAAATGACATCTGTTTATATCACAGATCATGACTATGGAAAGACAGATATCACTTCAAAGATAAGAGGCGGTAAACTTGGTGCGTTAGTTGCTCTCAGAGGTGATGGTATAGATGAGACAACAGGAAAAGCTACACACTCAAAGATCCAGGATTATATCGATAGTCTTGATACTTTTACCAAAGGATTTACGCAAAAAGCAAATAGTATATATGCCTCTGCAGCACAGAGTAATATAGTCACAGATGATCTTGATTTTATCGATGATGATGATAAACTTTTAGAGAGTGAACACTTCAAGGCTGGAAAGTTTGATCTTGTAGTTTATGACAATAATGGTAATCAAGTAGGCAAAAAATCTATCACAATCGATGAAACTACTACACTTAATAGTGGAACAAATAGTATTGTTTCTCAAATCAATGCAAACACAGATGACAACAATGATAATGATGCTACAAATGATATCGATGATTTATTTGAAGCTTCTGTTGTTAGTGATCCAAACAAACCTCATGTACTTCGTATAAACCCAAAAGATAGCAATAGTCACTATACAATAGCGATAGAAGACAATGGTACAGATTTTGGAGGAATTACAGGTGTAAACAAACTTTTTGAAGGTGATAGTGCAGGGGATATTCGTGTTAGTTCAAATATACTTGCAAACCCATCAACACTCAAAGCTTCTAAAGCACCAATAGATGGTAATAGTGATTTGGCTAAAGCTATGGTTGATTTACAATACGAAAAAATAGACTTCAAAAATAGCAATGGCACACAATCTTCACAGACAGCAGAAGAGTTTTATCGTTATGCAACTGCTCAAATCAGTTCAGATGCCCAACACGCATCTATAAATAAAGATGCAGCTGTAGCACTAAATAAAACTCTCACTCAACAAATGCAGGCAGTAAGTGGTGTGGATATGGATGAAGAGTTGATGAACTTGATGAAATTTCAGTCATCATATCAGGCAAGTGCAAAAATCATCACAACAGTAGATCAAATGCTAAATACTCTTTTAAGTATCAAGCAATAAAATTAATAGGAAATGGTGCTTCAGCACCATTTACATAAATTATATTAATATCTAAACAAATTAGCAAATATTCAGTAAAAAATTTGATAAAAATTAAATCTTTTGATAAAATAGTCGATATCATCATGAAATAAAATTAACAAAAGGAGTTTTTTATGAATAGATTATTAAAAGGTATACTTTTAACAGGTATTAGCTTGGCATTTTTGGCAACTACAGTTGAGGCAAAATGGGTTATGGTTGATAACAAAGATGGTGCACAATTG
>JALSQA010000389.1 GCA_026985685.1 Campylobacterales bacterium
AGTAATTTCCTAATATTATTAAACTAGTTTAAAAAGTGAATTCTTTTTCAATTCCCCATAAACAGTTTTTTACATCTTTTATTAAATTTTTATACTATCTAATTTTTTTATTTATATAAATAACATATTTTGCATTGTTAAAAAAATTAAAAAACAGAAGACATATAATTTATCTCATCATCACTCAAATAAGGATTCATAGGTAAACTCATAATCTCCCTACTAACCCTCTCTGCAATTGAAAAATCTCCTTCTTTGTAGCCAAGATAAGTAAAACACTCTTGTAAGTGTAGTGGCATTGGATAATGCACGGCAGTTGGGATGCCTTGTTCTTTTAGTTTAGCTTGTATTTCATCTCTGTTTTTTACTCTTACGGAGTATTGAGCCCACGCTGAAGTAACATTTTTGTCTATATGTGGCAAGGTTAAAACCTTGCTTCCGAGAAATTTTGTATATTTATCTGCTACCTCTTGTCTGAGTTTTAAATCTTTTGGATAGTGTTTTAGTTTTACATTTAATACCGCTGCTTGAATCGTATCTAGTCTTCCACCCATGCCGATATATTTATGATGGTATCTTCTATTTTGTCCATGTACTCTAAGCATCCTGATCTTCTCTGCCAGAGCATCATCATTGGTAAATACCGCACCACCATCTCCATAACATCCAAGCGGTTTGGCAGGGAAAAAGCTTGTCGTGGATATATCATCCAAATTACTATCTGTTTTACCTTTATAAGTGCTTCCAAAACTCTGTGCTCCATCTATAATGACACTTAGATTGTGCTTGTCTGCTATCTTTTGTATAGCATCCATATCTGCTGGTTGCCCATATAGGCTGACTGGCATGATAGCTTTAGTTTTATCTGTAATCTTCTCTTCTATTTTTGTTGGATCGATGTTGTAGGTTTTTTCATCGATATCTACAAACACTGGCTTTGCACCTAAAAATGCTATCGTCTCTGCTGTCGCTATGAAGGTAAAAGGTGTCGTGATGATTTCATCACCTGGTTTTATATCCAGTGCCATCATAGCTAAAAGAAGTGCATCAGTTCCACTACTGCAAGTGATTGCGTGTTTTGCACCTGTAAAGTCTTGGAGGTTCTTTTCCAGGTCTCTTACGGGATCACCCATGATGAAATTTGTCTTGTTTAGAACACTGTCTATTTCTTTTTCTATCTCATTATGATAGAGGTAGTGCTGTTTTTTTAGGTTGGCAAAGTCGATAGAGAAGGAAGAAGGTTGAAGGGTGAAGGGTGAAGGGTGGATTGTAATATCTGGATATTTTTGTAGCAATACCTCATCTCTTGTAATTACCTTTGCATCAACTGCCTTTGCACTTGCTATCAATTGGCTATCTTCTATGTCTTCATAATCTATCTCGATATATGATGGAGTTTTGGCTATTTTTTTATCTTGTAAAAATATTTTTATTCTTGCATGGACTTCATCTAAAGTCTCTTTATTTGATTTATCAAATTGTGATTTTAACTCTTTGAACAGAATAAATTCAATATTATCTATAGATGATGAACTAATAAATATGTTAACTTCACTATTTTGTAGGGACTCATAAACATTTACCGATTCAGGATATTTTTCTCTTCTTCTCTCTGATAAAAGATCGATGATGACATTGTTATCTAACAAATAATTCATAGTTTCTCTTTCATCTCTGAAAATTCTGCTCTATCGAGCTTGTACTGGTAACTATTTTCATAGTCAACATCATAAGATTGTTTCTCTTGTTCTTCTTTAGTTCTTTCAAGATCAAGTTTAGTTTTTGAAGTAGATTTTATCTCAACACCATCGTTTTTAAATACTTCTAATAACTTTATGATTTTTTTTGCTATCGACTCATCTTTTATATCTACTAACAATTGCATCATATCTCCTCTAGTTTTTCATCTATTATAGCGTATCTTCTGCCATCACTATCGACTGCTATGTTTTTATCATCAAACTTTAAAGTATTGCCACTTACCCCCACCCAGCCTATCTGTTTGGCAGGCACTCCTACTATGAGAGCATAAGGCTTTACATCTCTGTTTACAACCGCTCCACTACCGATAAGAGCAAATTCTCCAATCGTCACACCACAGACAATCGTCACATTTGCACCGATAGAACAACCCTTTTTAAGTAAAGTCTTTTTAAACTCATCTTTTCTTTGTATAAATGCTCTTGGATTGATAACATTGGTAAAGACCATCGATGGACCTAAAAATACATCATCTTCTATCTCTACGCCTTCATAGATTGAGATATTGTTTTGTACTTTTACACCATTGCCGATTTTAACTTTTGGACCTATGACACAATTCTGACCAAAAGAGCAATTCTCTCCTATGAATGTATGTGATAGAACATGGGAAAAGTGCCAAATTTTGGTATTGTTTCCGATAGTTACATTATCATCAATATAACTACTCTCATGAACGAAAAAATTACTCACTGATTACCTTTTTGCAAAATGGATGATACTCTCCTTTTAATCCAATTGGTTGTAGATTTCTGATTGTCGATACTATCTCAATAGAGTTTCTTGCCTCATCAAGTCCAAATCCATTACCTTTGATAATCTCTTCATAGCTTCGTGTATGCAACTCAGTAAAACCACCGCTAAACTCTATCTCATCTCCATCTACTGTGATAGATCTGTAAGTTCTAAGACCTGATGCTTTGATATCATCTGGGATATAGTCATACTTGACGGAGAGAAACCATCTGACTCTTGCGTTTTTGAGTTTAAAATATCCTGCATTTGCATAAGGAGTTTTTAGATGTACAACATTCTCTTCTACTTCTCCAAATATCCAGCTAAGCATATCATAAAAATGAACTCCAATATTGGATGCTAATCCTCCTGATTTTTCCTCCTTCCCTTTCCAACTCTCAAAATACCACTTTCCTCTACTAGTCAAATAAGTCAAGTCTATTTCATATATCTTGTCTGGATTTTCTGCTAACTCTTTTAATACTTTCTCTTTAAGTGCGATGATACTTTCATGAAGTCTAAGTTGCAAGATATTGTAAACTCTTTTACCACTCTCTTGTTCAACTATTTTAAGCTCATCTATATCAGTAGGATTTAGCACTAAAGGCTTTTCACAGATGGCGTCTGCACCATGAGATAGAGCCAAACGCATATGGCTTTTATGTAGATAATTCGGCGAAGCAATCGCGATATAATCTAGTGGTTTACCATGCTCTCTCTTCCACTGATAGATAAAATCCTCAAATCTCTCAGCCTCAGTAAAAAAGTCAGCATCCGGGAAATTACTGTCCATGATACCTATACCATCATACAAATCATAAGACACAACCAACTCATTACTAGTATCTTTAATAGCTTTCATATGTCTTGGTGCAATATATCCTGATGCTCCTATAAGTGCAAATTTTTTCATCTTATAAACTCCATGTCGGTTTTTCTACAATACCTTTAATATCTATAATAACTTCAGGCTCAGTAGATATATTTTTATAATCTTCTCTTTTTAATATTTTAAATTGATCATGAGCAACAGCTACAATAATGGCATCATACTTTTTATCAAATGTAAAAGGATTTTTTTCTAATAATGGATAGGGAAAACTTTTGCGTTCCTCTTTTGTATCCACCCATGGATCATAGGCATCTATCTTGATACCATAATCTTGTAATTCAAAAATTATATCTATTACTTTTGTATTTCTTGTATCAGGACAATTTTCTTTGAAGGTTACACCAAGTACCAATACTTGAGAGTTTTTGATCTTTTTATCTTGTTTTATAAGCTCTTTAATTGTCTGTTCAGCGATATATTTACTCATACCATTATTGATCTGTCTGGCTCCCAGTATAAGATTTGGTTTGTAACCTAACTCTTCTGCTTTAAAAGTCAGGTAATAGGGATCCACACCTATACAATGTCCACCTACCAAACCAGGAAATAGTTTAATAAAATTCCATTTTGTACCAGCTGCTTCTATCACCTCTTTTGTGTCGATTCCCATCGTATCAAATATCAATGCTAGTTCATTAATAAGTGCAATATTGACATCTCTTTGTGTATTTTCAATCACTTTTGCTGCTTCAGCAACTTTAATAGAAGATGCCAGATAAGTCCCTGCCGTGATGATACTTTGATACAATTCATCTACTTTTTTGGCGATTTCCAATGTACTGCCACTGGTAATCTTAGTGATTTTCGTCAATGTTCTCTCTTTATCTCCCGGATTTATTCGTTCAGGCGAATATCCACAAAAGAAATCTTCATTAAACTTTAACCCAGATCCCTCTTCAAGTATAGGAACGCACACCTCTTCTGTAACCCCTGGATAAACAGTACTTTCATAAATAACTATGTCATCCTTTTTCAAAATCCTGGAAATACTCTCAGTAGATTTTTTAATAGGTGTAAGATCAGGACGATTGGCAGAATTAATTGGTGTAGGTACAGTCACTATATAAATATTAGAATCTTTAACATCATCAAAACTTGTACTATAGCTTAAAAAAGTAGCTTTTTGCAATGCTTCTTTATCAACTTCAAGTGTTCTATCGTAACCTCTTTGCAATTCATCAATACGAGCTTGATTAATATCTAAACCTTTAGTTTCATACCTCTTCCCAAACTCTACAGCCAAAGGAAGCCCTACATACCCTAAACCTATAATTGCAATTTTATATTTCATAAATTCTTCTTTAATTAGTTTTATAATATTAATATTAAATAAACTATTTAATTTTCCATAAAACACTACCAAATCTCAATGCCTGATTATATTAGCACTAGATCCTTCGCCTGTCCATATTTTTCCATTGTTCCAATATAATTTTATCATATTGATCCCTTGGATGATGGCTGTGATGAACTGCCACAAGCTATGAAAAATAGTGGTATCATAATCAAAAGTTTAAACATGAAAAGATCCTTTCTTTATTTTTCATTATAGCTTTTATTATTAAATATAAATTAAATAACTTAATAAATCATGACTGTTTTGGTCTAAATGCTTTGATAACTTTTGTTGTTGCCATAGTTATAGGTTATTTGGCTGTTAAAAAACAGTGAAAAATTGCTGACATTTTTTAAAAGTATATGTTTGTAAGAGGAGACTTTAGTTCCAAAAAGCGGAGGCAAAGCCTTTAGTTCCCAAGCTCAGCTTGGGAACTAAAATAAGAATAAATTATTTAAAAAGTACACTTCCTAATCTCAGCATATTTGATCCGCATTTGATGGCTAGGGTGTAATCTCCGCTCATTCCCATGGAGCAGTATTTTGCACCGTTTTTCTGGAGTTTTTCAAAGATTGAGTATGTTTTTTCAAAGCTGTTTTGGATGGCTTTTTGATCTTGGGTGTGGGCACCAATGCTCATGACTCCTTTTAAGGTGAGGTTGTTTAGCTCTTCTTGAATTTTTAGGTATGTTTCATGTGCTTTGTCTGGATTTATACCGGCTTTTGTATCTTCATTTGCACTATTTATTTGTAGTAGTATTGGTTGTTTTTTATCTTTTACTTTGGCTCTTTTGTCGATTTCTACTGCCATTTCATAACTATCACATGAGTGTATAAGGGTAGGGGAGAGATCTAGCAGGGTATTGATTTTATTGCTTTGTAATCGACCTATGAAGTGCCATTCGATTGGCAGATCTTCTAGTGCGATCACTTTTCCTTTCATATCTTGAACACGATTTTCTCCATAGGCTCTTTGTCCTACTTTGTAAAACTCTTTTATAGCATCTGCATCGACATATTTACTTGCTGCTATGATTTTTACTATTTGATGTTCGTTTGTTTCTAGTCTTACAGCTTCTATTTGTGCTAGTACTTTGTCAAAGTTTTTTTCATATTGTGTCATTAGTTGCCTCCTATGATTCGTGCGATATCGTTATATGTTGTAAATGCCATCAAAGACAAGAGCAGTGCCCATCCAGCAAGAGTGAGATTGTAAAATACTTTTTCACTTGGAGCTTTTTTAAAGATGATTTCATAAAGATTAAAGACGATATGTCCACCATCAAGGGCAGGGATAGGGAGTAGATTTAAGACTCCTAAGTTTACTGATATCAAGGCAGCCAGGGCAAATAGTGTAGTCAAACCGACTGCTGTTGCCTGTGAGGTGACTTGTACGATAGAAACTATACCTCCCATTTGATCAGCAGGGATTATGCCTTGTATCAACTTTTGTAAACTTCTCACTATGATACCTGTAGCCCATATAGTCTTTTCCCATGCAAAAGATATGACTTGTGAGATAGAGTGAAACTGTAGTTTGATAAACTCACCAGTAGGTGCGATGCCTATCATCTTTTTTTGGATATTTTCACCAAATATTGACTTTGCTTTACTGATGTGTGGTGTTAAGTTTATGCTTTTTTTCTCATGATCTCTTAAAATAGTTACATTTAAAGAGCCCTCAGAAGTAGTGATGATTTTTCCAATATCATCCCATTTTGTGATAGGTTTGCCATTGATGGCGATGATTTTATCTTTTGCTATGATACCTGCTTTAGCAGCTGGTGAATCTTTTGCCGTTCCTCCTACTACAGGAGCCATAGCTTCTGCTCCGATTAGGGCGATAGCGATATAGAGTAAAAATGCCAGTAAGATATTTGCAAATGGACCAGCTAATAAGATAACGATTTTTTGCCAGGGTTTTTTTGAGAGATAACTATCCTCATCATCACTTTTTTTACTCAAATCAAAATCATCCTGACCTTTCATTCGTACAAAACCACCAAGTAGTACAGGATAAAAAGCGTAAGTCGTTTCGCCCCATTTTTTTTTGAACATTGGTTTTGTTACGATGATTGGCATACCTAAACCAAACTCTTCTACTTTTACACCAAAAAAACGTGCAGCAAGAAAATGACCCCACTCATGAAATATGATCAAAACTGATAATACTATAATTGAAACAAAGATACCCATTAGTTAAAAAATCCTTTTGTATATTCCCATCCAGAATAGAGTGTAATGATAACAGCAGCCCAAAGCAATTCATTTGCATAAGGCCAATTCATCAGTAAAAATCCAATAGCTATCATCTGCAGGACAGTTTTGATCTTTCCTGCCAGTGAAGCTGATACGCTTTTGCCTTCACTTGCAGCTTGTATACGAAGCCCTGTGATGAAAAATTCACGTGTCAAGATGATAAATACAGCCCAGGCACTTGCTCTATGTATATAAACCAAACCCAAAAAACCAGCAAGCATGAGCATCTTATCTGCCAAAGGATCAAGTATACCGCCTAGTTTAGTTATCTGATTCCAGCTTCTGGCGATATATCCATCAAAAAAATCTGTCACCGATGCGATGACAAATATCAAAGCAGCCCCATAATCAAGCCAGCTTACATGAATATTAGCAAATATAGTATTATCTCTATCGACTAATAACCAAAACATAAAAGGGGCTAGGGCGATACGTAATAACGCCAAAAAATTTGGTAAATTTAGCATTTTGAATTAAATGTTGTTCCACCTTCGATTAGTAGTGTCTGCCCTGTAATCCATGAAGCTTTATCACTGCATAGAAATAGACAAGCACCTGCTATATCTTCTGGCTGTCCTATTCGTCCAAGAGCAGAAACCTTTTCTGTTTTCTCTTTGACCTCTTCATAGTTTACAAAAGCTTTGAGTGCATCAGTATCGATTGGCCCGCCACTAACTGCATTGACCCGAATATTTTTCTCTCCAAGTTCCATTGCAGCATATCGAACCATAGCTTCTACTGCT
>JALSQA010000390.1 GCA_026985685.1 Campylobacterales bacterium
TATCAAAAGTGGTGAAGATACCGATGAACTCTTACTACTAAAAAACAAAAATCTAACCACCCACGCTGCAATCATAGGTATGACAGGAAGCGGAAAAACTGGACTTGGTGTATCCATCATAGAAGAAGCAGTTTTAGATAAGATACCATCTATCGTCATCGATCCAAAAGGTGATATGGGAGATCTCTTACTAGCATTTGATGACTTCGATCCTAAAAAATTCGAGCCTTGGGTTGATAAAGCACAAGCCCAGAGAAAAGATATGGATATCCCCTCTTTCGCCCAAAAAACTGCAAAAACCTGGGAAGAAGGTATAAAAAGCTGGGGGCAAGATCGCCAACGTGTAAAAAGATATAAAGAAGGTGCAGATTTTACCATCTATACACCTGGAAGTTCTGCGGGAATAAGCTTAAGTGTATTAAGTAGTTTTGATGCTCCAAGTCAAGATATCCTTGATGATCCAGATACATTTTCATATATGCTAAACTCTACAGTTTCTTCTATATTGGCACTAATAGGAGAAGATGTTGATCCACTTACAAGTAAACCGTACCTACTTTTAGCAACAATCTTCAAATATTTTTGGAAAAAAGAGACTTCACTTTCACTCGAAGCACTCATAGGACACGTAAGCAATCCTCCATTTGACAAAATCGGAGTCTTACCTTTAAAAAGTTTTTATCCACAAAATGAACGCCTGAAACTTGCTATGTTATTAAACAATGTACTCGCCAGTCCTACTTTTGAAGCCTGGATAAAAGGAGAGTCTTTGGATATTCAAAAACTTCTCTACACAGATGATGCTAAACCTCGTGTTGCTATTTTGTCCATAGCCCACCTAAATGACAATGAACGTATGTTTTTTATCACACTGCTTTTGAACAAATACATCTCATGGATGCGTACTCTTAGTGGTTCAGGTAGTCTACGCACCCTACTCTATATGGATGAGATCTTTGGTTTTTTCCCTGCCACATCCAATCCACCATCCAAAAACCCAATGCTTCTACTTTTAAAACAAGCCAGAGCATATGGAATTGGTGTTGTTTTAAGTACACAAAATCCTGTTGATTTAGATTATAAAGGACTTTCAAATATAGGTTCATGGTTTATAGGCAGATTGCAAACAAAACAAGATATAGATCGTGTTATAGATGGATTGATCAAAAGCGGTTCTGATGCACTAGATAAAAAGACCATTACAAACCTACTCTCAAATATGCAAAAAAGAACTTTCTTACTTAAAAGTGCCCACAGAGATAAGATCACTCTATTTGGAACAAGATGGGTTCTAAGCTATCTAGCAGGACCACTTTCAAAACCTCAAATCAAACTTCTCATGAAAGAGAAAAAAGAACACTTGCAACAACATATACAGACGATGATGGAACAAAATCCACAACATCAAAAAAGTACCGATACCCAAGCTACACCCCCACCACTTAGTGATGGTATAGAACAGTACTATCTAAATACACACAACCAAGAAGGATGTTACTATCTACCTTATCTACTTGCCAATGCCACAGTACATTTTTACAATGCGAAACGAGCTATTGATGAAGAAGAATCTTTTTATTTTAAATATCCACTAGAAAAATCAACTAAAGATATCGACTGGAAAGAAGAGATAGCAAATGAAGATGATTTTGATCTATACGATATTCAAGGTATAGAAAACTGTGCATATGAACCTCTCCCATCTTTTATAGTTGATGCT
>JALSQA010000391.1 GCA_026985685.1 Campylobacterales bacterium
ATTACCGTGTATGATCCAGATGCTCCTACAGGTAGTGGCTGGTGGCACTGGATTGTGGTGAATATCCCCGCAAATGTCCGAGATATCCCAAGAGATGCTTCTGCTAAAAAACTCCTTCCAAAGGGAGCGATAGAGACGATGACCGACTTTGGCAAAGCAGGATTTGGCGGTGCGTGTCCTCCAAAAGGTGACAAACCTCATGCTTATAAATTTACTATCTATGCTTTGGATACCGACAAACTTGATGTCACAAGCAAAAGTGACAGTGCATTGGTTGGTTTTATGATAGGAAAACACACCATCCAAAAAGCAACTATTGTTTCGTATTATCAGAGGTAACTTTATGAAAGAGCAAAAATGGGATGCAAAAGCTTATGCCAGATACTCCAAAGGACAAGAAAAGTGGGCAAAAGAACTTCTCGATAAAGTATTATTTCAAGGGGATGAGGCGATTTTAGATATTGGTTGTGGGGATGGGAAAGTTACTGCTTTATTGGCTACACAAACAAATGGTATAGTCACTGGTATCGATAAAAGTGCCGAGATGATTGCACTTGCTAGTAAGTCGTATCCTGATGTTATATTTTTACAAATGGATGCGACAAAATTAACCTATGAAAAGCAGTTTGATCTAATCTTTTCAAATGCTGTTTTACATTGGGTACATGATCACAAAGCAGTCTTGAAAGGTATCAAAAAAGCTCTTAAAACAAATGGTAAAATATTGCTACAATTTGGCGGTTATGGTAATGCTTCCGTGATACTTAATGTCGCAGAGAAAATGATAAAAGATAGTGAATATCGTCGCTTTTTTTATGATTTTACTTTTCCTTACTACTTCCCAGGCAAAGAGGAGTATCAAAAACTTTTAGAGCAAACAGGACTTGACAGATTTCAAGCATCATTGATCAAAAAAGATATGGTACATGAAAATATCACAGCTTTTAAAGGCTGGATCAAAACCACATGGTTTCCCTACACAAACCAATTACCAAAAGATATGAGAGAAAAGTTTATCGATGCACTAACACAACGCTATTTGGAGAATGTGCCATTGGATAAGAGAGGTAGAGTTCATGTTGAGATGGTAAGATTGGAAGTGAGATAATATTTCTAAAGGAAAATCATGCCTGTAAAACAAATCACCCTCATTCGTCATGCAAAAGTTGATATAGACAACAACACAAAGATCACAGCCTCCCAGATGCAAGAGTGGGTCAAAAACTACAACCAAGCTTCCATAGATAACACACTTCCAACTAAAGAAATCATAACCCAAATAAAAAAAGCAAACTATATCACCGCAAGCACCCTACCCCGCACTACTGATTCACTAAAACTCATATCCATCACACCAGATGAGATATCACACCTATTTGATGAAGCTGATATCCCTGATACAAATATTGGATTTGTAAAACTACGCCCTAAAAACTGGCTTGTTTTTTTGCGTATAATGATGCTTTTAGGAATGGGAAAAGATGATAAAAGCTTTGTCAAAACCAAACAAAGAGCCAAAGAAGCAAGCAAAAAACTCATTGATTTAGCAAAACTTCATAAGAATGTAGTTCATATGGGACATGGAGGGTTAAATTACCTCATTGAAAAAGAGCTTTTATCAAATGGATGGGAGCTAGTTCGTAAAAATGGTGGTAATGATAACTGGGGTTATCAGATTTTTAGATACAAAACTAACTAATCCTCTCCCAACTAAACCTAG
>JALSQA010000392.1 GCA_026985685.1 Campylobacterales bacterium
CCAATAAAGTTTTAGCAGATATACAAGGTCTGCCCATGGTTATCGCAACAGCCAAAAGGGTTGAGCCTATAGATAAAGTAGCAATTGCAACTGATTCAAAAGAGGTGATCGATATCGCACAAGAGTTTGGTTTTGATGCTGTGATGACATCAGATATCCACAAAAGTGGCACAGATAGGATCAATGAAGCAGCAGATATTTTAGCTATTGATGATGATGAAATCATTATAAATGTTCAGGCAGATGAACCTTTTATCGAACCTGAAGTGGTAAAAAGTGTTTATACAAGAGTAAAAAAAGTAAAAGAAGAAGATGAAAATATCTTAATGGTAAGTTGTTATAAATCTATAGATAACTCTTTTGCCAATGATCCAAATCATGTAAAAGTCATCATGGATGTAAATGGCAATGCTATATATTTTTCACGAAGTAAAATACCTTATGACAGAGAAGCTCATCATGATTATTATGGGCATCTTGGTATCTATGGATTTACAAAAAAATCGTTACAGAAGTTTTGTAAACTCGGTACCTCACCCTTAGAAGATATAGAAAAACTAGAACAGCTTAGAGCTTTGTATTTTGGTGAAAAGATAGCAATGGTTAGAGTAAAAAGTAAAAGTTTTGGTATAGATACAAAAGAGGATTTAAAAAGAGCATTGAACCAGTTAGCTTAAAAAAATAAAACCTTACGATTCTCCAAAAGAGGAGGAGTTAAAAAAGAGAATCGCAAAGGCTTACTCTATATATCGGTTCGTTTTGAGAAATGTTTAATAAATAATGGGTTTTTAGATGTGCCCTATAGCAATAAATCTTCTTTTTTGTTAAAAAAGGTATAATTGTTTTATAAATTGATATCTTTGTCAAAAAAGGCTAAAAAAGTAATCTTTGACATTAATGTAAAAGTTTATACAACTATAGCCGAAAAGGTAACATTTTATTGTGTTTTTTGCAATTTGTTAAAAAAAGTATAATAAAATTTTTCAAAAGTCCGATTTGCTTTTTAGTACGAAGCTGTACTGTAGAAAAATTAAAGGCAGGTAATATCCATGGTTGGAAAAAAAATGTTTTTTGTAAAAGCTTTTTTAAGATCACCAAAATTGAGAGATCAAGTCTCATTTGACGATTTTTTAGCGACATATACAAAAGAAAAATTGACCGCATTTGCAAATTCTGACATTCATAATGACAGAAACAATGAAAAAGAACTTTCTGTTATATTATTTAAAATGGCATGGGAAAAAGATGATCCTTTCTTTGTCAAAGAAGCGACTCAAAAGTTATTTGAAAGTGTTGGTTATGAGATCAGAGAACACGACGTGCTCGCACCCTGGAATGAAAATTCATTTTTGATTTTATTGCCAGAGTGTAGTTTAGAGTCAGCAGATAAGATTGCACATTTGATCAAAAGTATCTCTGAAGCTAAAAGCTTTGTAAATATGCACGTGAAGTTAGAGTATGCTATCACAAAACATGAAGATAATGACACCCCAGAAAGCTTCATGAACAGGGTAGAAGAAAAACTTGAAAAATGTGCTGTTTAATTACACAATAAATTACTCACAACATCTATAACCGCCTGATGATCGAAGTTTTGGTTACTTTTAAAACCTTAACTTCACATCGGCAATTACTCAATACATTCATAATTTAATAAATTTATGCTAGAATAAGCTTAAATTGTTTTACTAAATATTTCGTAAGATTATTTAAGTTCTG
>JALSQA010000393.1 GCA_026985685.1 Campylobacterales bacterium
ACACAAAAAAGTTTTATTTCGTTTTCAAGGTCCTACAAAACTTCCTCTTGGACGGGATTCACAAATGATGCAGTTTGATTTAGGTTATGGTCCATTTGGTGGCGGTATTCACTATCGTCCACACTTGGATATCAAATATACCCTACCTTCTACTAAACTAGAAATAAAACCTACTATTTTGACTACTATTGCAAAAGAAGAAGTCATCACAGACAAGCTCTCCTGCGGATTTGATAAAGAGGGAAATAAGATATATGGCTTTATGGATTTTTCACTCCAGACACTTCCTGATCCAGATACAACCGTCATAAAAGATGCTTATATCGTTATACAAAATAAAAACAAACCAAAAACAATGGTTGATATCCGTTATAATATTGAATTTATTGATACCCAAAGTCATGAGTATGATGCTATTAAAAATCGGGATAAAATAGAATTTATAGGCTATGAAGTAAGCCTTAGAGATCTAAAAAACAAAAGCAAACACTACTTTCTCTTTGATACACTCAGTAAACTAGAACTTGAAAAATTTCACAAAGAAAATAAACCTGCAAGCTTTATTGTAAAAGCAACTGCTGCTAGTAATACTAAAGAGAGTATTATCGATTGGTATGATAAACACGATGAACATGAAGTAAAATTGGTGATCAAATACATAAAAAGACGTAAATTTGCACCAAAACCTTGCACAAATTTAAAAACCAGTATAGAAAAAGGTATGGTTAAACTACAATGGACAACACCAAAAGATGAAGGTTTTAAAGGTGCATATGTTGTGAGAAATCGTTTTCATCCTCCTAAAAACCCTTATGATGGTGTGAAACTCTATGCAGGAAGTGACAACTATACTTATGATAACTTTGGTTCTACCAAAATAGATAAATATTATGCAGTATTTAGTTATGATGATGTACCTAATTATTCTCAAGCACAGATAGTTGAATACAAAGGAAAATAGTTGGCAAAGAAAGCAACGAAAAAAGATATTCAAGAGATTAAAGAACGTTTTATCCAACGATACAAAGACGCTAAAACCGAATTAACCTACAACAACCTTTATGAGTTGCTTATTTCGGTTATGCTCTCAGCTCAATGTACAGATAAACGTGTCAATATCATTACCCCTGCTCTTTTTGATAAATACCCATCACCAAAAGAACTATCACAAGCAAATCTTGATGAAGTAAAAAGCTTGATAAAATCCTGTTCATTTTTCAATAACAAAGCACAGAACCTTATCAAAATGGCAAAAAGTGTAGTTGAAAATTACGAAGGAAAGATTCCTTTAGATGAACATGAGTTAGTCAAACTTGCAGGAGTAGGACAAAAAACTGCACACGTAGTGATGATAGAATATACACAGGCAAATCTAATGGCAGTTGATACACATGTTTTTCGTGTTGCTCATCGACTGGGGCTTAGCAGTGCAAAAAATGTTAAAAAAACAGAAGAAGACCTTGTCAATGCTTTCAAAGATAATCTTTTTATCCTTCATCAAGCGATGGTACTTTTTGGACGCTATATATGTACAGCAAAAAATCCAAAATGCGACAGTGAATGTTTCATGAGTGATTTATGTAAAACAAAAGAGAGTTTCAAGGCAGGATGATGAAAAAATTATCATTTAAAAAAATGATTATTGAAGCTTTAAAACTCTTTATCATGATAATAGTGATTGCAAATATAGTGAGCTTTATCAGAAAACCGCACCTAAAGAACAGTACTTTACCTGACCTAAACGTAACAAGCATAGATGGCAAAAAACTCTCTTTACACAAACAAAATAAACCGATTATATTATATTTCTGGGGTACGTGGTGTCCTGTCTGTAAAGTGCAATCACCTCAAATAGAAAAATTATCAAAAACATATAATGTAATAAGTATCGCTGTCAATAGTGGTTCATCAAAAGAGATTCAAACATATCTGAAAAAACATGAGTTTCATTTTTTAACTATAGCTGATCAAGATGGAAAGATAAGTCAGAAATTTCAAGTTAATACATTTCCAACTATCTTTGTATATGATAAAAAAGGGATAAATATATTCACAGAAGTGGGCTATACCAACCAAACTTCCATAAAATTAAAGATATGGGTTAGTCACTTTTTGTAGTATCTTGTGACTCTGCTTTATCTTCCTCTTTTGGTGTAACTTCAGGCTCAACACCAATAACATCTCTATATTGTCCGATTGAACCTTCTATGCGACCACCTTGATTAGAGATATTTTTCACATATATTCCACCTTTGACAATTGCAGTGCCCTTAGTAGATAAAAGATCACAAGCTATAGAACCATCAAAAGTTCCACTGATATTGACATTTTTTGCTTGTATTTTATCTGTTACCAGACCATCAAGTTCGATATTAACATTTTCAGCCTCTATCTGACCTTCGATCTTCCCATGAACAATCACACCATCAGCTTTTATAGCACTTTTAAGGATAGAAGACTTAAGCACTTCGAGATGGTCACAAGTAATATTTCCTTCTACTTGTCCACTACATATAACTTTTGGGGCTTGAATATTTCCTATTACTATTCCATGAGTAGAGACTATAACATTATTTTTGATTTTGATATCACCGACAATTTTACCATCAATTGTGATCGCATCATTTCCTGTAAAAGTACCTTCTATATGAGTACCTCTGGTAATAATCGTAGAGTTACCTGTAGGTTCTGAAGTTTTTTGTTTTACTCTTGCAGCAGTATTATTGTTATTGTTTGTATTATCATTTTTTCTTGATCCAAATAATGCCATTTTAATCCTTTTTTATTTGATTTATAATGCCTGTCCAATTAACCATATTGTTGCGTTTTTCTAAAGCTTTTAAACTCTTTGGAGAACTTGCCAAAAATGGTTTAGGATTAAGCCACTTATTTAAATAACGTATTTCATAGTGCAAATGAGGTTGTATACTCTTCCCACTATTACCACTATATGCAATAATATCACCTTTTTTTATATATTTACCTTCCCCACAGGCAAAATCATTTAAATGAGCATAGACACTCTTAAATCCGTAGCTATGATTAATCAAAATATATTTTCCATATGCACCTTTATTTTTAGCATATTCTATCACGCCATCTGCCATAGCATATACAGGTGTACCTACTGGAACTGCCAAATCTATTCCTGGATGAAACTCCATATGCTTTGTGATAGGATGGATACGATACCCGTATGGACTTATGATCTTATACTTTTTAACAGGTTTACCGTTTGGTACTTTTTTATTTAAAATACTAATCACTGATTTAGCAATTTTTTTATCTATTTTCAAAAATTTCTTTTTGGGTTTTGGAACTTTGACTTGAACAACAATAGCTTTTTTTGATTTTTGAAGTTTATGTGTTATGGCATCTTGTATTTGATTGATTTTATCAACAGCTGTCTTGTTTGTATCATCATTAAGACCCACAAATTTTTCTAATCCTGCTAACTGATGATTTATTTCTGAATATAATTTTACTTGCTTGTTTACTTCCAGGGTTAATATTTTATTCTCTTTTAATAGATCTTTATTTTCATTTTTTAGTAGTAAATTGTTCTTTTTTAGCTCTATATTTAATTCTTTTAAATGATCAATCTTTTTCGTATCTGCTTTAGGTTCCAAAGAAAGCACCTTATACAAACCCCATCCAATCAAACCCAATAGAAGTAACGCTAGTATAAGCCACTTTACTATTATCCTGACAATTTGCTCATAGGTATATTGCTGTACACCTTTTACATTGCTAATAGTAATAGTAAATTTATCTTTCACACTCTATCCTTGATTTTTACAAAAACGTATTCAGTCAGTTTGGTAAAATATTATTTACATAGTATCACAAAAAAATCCTAAAAGCAATCGTTAAATGACTAAATAATTTTTTTTCATAAAAAAGTTTCAAAAAGTTTCAATCTTGATGTAGTAATGATATCGTATAAAAATAAAATTAAGGAGAGTTAAAAGGTGGTGGCTGGAGACGGAATCGAACCGCCGACACGGTGATTTTCAGTCACCTGCTCTACCGACTGAGCTATCCAGCCTTTTAAAGGAGTTGAAATTATACAGAATTTTTTTAAAAGTTAACTTAAATTTTCTACAAATTTTAAAAAATCTTCTCCACGGTGTGCATATGATTTAAATTGATCTAAACTTGCAGCTGCTGGTGAAAGCATAGCAACACTATCTATGGTGTGTTCTTTAGCTATTTCTTCGACTGCTTTTTCTAATGTTTTAGACAAGTGAGAACTTATTTTATATGTTTTACAAAGAGAAGATATTTTATCTTTATTGCTACCTATTGCATAGACTACTACATCAAGATTGGCTATATATAGAAACAAAGGAGTTAACTCTGCCCCTTTGTCATCTCCACCAAGAATCAAATGTATTTTTTTATCTTTATAACTCTGTAAAGCAGCAATCGTTGCATCGATATTGGTTGCTTTAGAATCATTGATCCAAAGTCTCTCTTTTTGATCATAAAATTCTTCGATACGATGTTTACCAATCTCATAAGAATTTATCAAATCATAATTTAGTTCATCAAACAGGATCTTACTCACACCTAAAGCTAAAAGTGCATCTGTTAAAAATGGCTCTTTAAACTTAAGTTCTGTGATATCTATATCAAAATATTCTGCCAAATCTTTGGCATTTTCATATGTCAATTTCAGTGCATTTGTAGGAACATCTTTATACTTAGCAGGTAAGATTACCACCTCTCCCTCTTGCATCATCTGGAGTGGTTTTAATTTTGCTTCTTCATAAGCTTCAAAACTTCCATGCCAGGAGATGTGATCAGGAGAAATTGGTAAAATGATATATATATTAGGTACAGCTAAAGTTGTATAGTGCAAGGTAAATGAACTTGTTTCTAAAATCCACATAGGTGCATTTTCATCAAGTTTAGCTAAAGGAGTACCTATATTGCCTCCGACAAGAGCACCTTTTTCTTTGAGAAGATGTCCAAGCATATCTGTAGTAGTTGTTTTTCCATTTGTACCTGTAACCCACACACTATAAGGCATCACCTTTGAAAACAGATCATATTCACTCACAAGATTTTTTGCAGATTTGATAAGTGGATGAGAAGGAGGGATACCTGGACTTGTCACTTCAAGTAAACTATTGTCAGGATTAAAAAGTTCACTAGCGATAAATTCATTGCCATCTTTGTCAAGTGTTACTGCACTAAATTTATCATCATATATACGACAATTTCCAAATTTTTCAGCAATTGCCTTAGTTGTTATCCCATATCCAAAAAGAGTCATAGTTTTACCTGATTTTAAGTGTGATAAGAGCTAAAAGATTAGAGATAAGTGCCATGATCCAAAAACGTACTATGATTTTGTTTTCTGCCCACCCTTTAAGTTCAAAATGATGATGAATAGGAGCCATTCTAAATACTCTCTTTTTTCTAGCTTTGTAACTACCTACTTGTAAAAGCACCGATACTGTCTCCATGACAAAAACAAAACCTACAAGCAATAATAATAATTCATTTTTTGTGATAATAGCCATATAAGCTATAAAACCACCTAGACTTAAACTTCCGCTATCACCCATAAATATCTCAGCAGGATGACAGTTAAACCATAAAAACCCTATCAGTGAACCAACTAATGCTGAAGCAATAATAGTAACTTCACCAATACCTTTGATATTTGGTACCAATAGATAATCACTCAAAATAGCATGTCCCATAACATAAACAAAAACACCCAAGCTCATGATAGAAAAGATTGATGGCACAGTAGCTAAACCATCTAAACCATCTGTTAAATTTACTGCATTTGAAGTAGATACAAAAACCATCACCCAAAATGCAATCGCTAACATATGCATATCAAAAAGAGGATATTTATAAAAAGGAATATACAAATCAGTTAAAAAGCCACCAATATACAAATATATACCGATAATAAAAGAAGCAGCAATCTGCAAGATAAATTTAGCACGAGAGCTTAACCCATCCTCATTTTTGCCACCTTTTATCTTGGCAATATCATCTTTGATTCCAATCATTGCAAATAAAACAAGTGTTAAAATTGCACCCAATGCGTAAAAATTATTAAATTTTATACTCACAATAGAGGCAATAAGTGTGGATGTAAGATAGACCAGACCACCCATTGTGGGAGTTGTTGACTTTGCCTGATGCCCCTGTGGTGCGTGTTTGTATATAGGTTGATTGGCTTTTTTCTTTTTTGCCCATGTGATATAACGAGGCATAAGAAAAAGCGTCAATACAAAACTAACAAAAAAGGATATACCAGAGCGAACCGTGATATATTGAAATAAATTTATATCAAAATAGTGATAAAGAAGATAAAGCATTATGTTCCTTGCCCCAAGTAATTTTAACGGGGTTAAATAAAAGTAAAAGGCTATTTTAGTAAAATCAATCTTTTAGTTCTGTAATTCTTAAAATTAGGAAAAATATTTCAATGAAAACAAATAAAGTATTACTCGTTATTACGGATGGTATAGGATACAACGAAAGCTGTGAAAACAATGCTTTTTGCAAAGCCAACAAAAAAGCTTATGAATATCTGCTTCAAAATGTACCTCATAGTTTGATAAAAACATCAGGTCTTTCTGTCGGTTTACCAGAAGGTCAGATGGGAAATAGTGAAGTAGGACACATGACAATAGGTAGCGGACGTATCTTATATCAAAATCTTGTAAAAATCACAAAAGCACTAGAAGATGGTTCTTTAGCAAAAAATGAAGCACTGACACAAGTAATCAAACAATCAGATACAGTACATATAATCGGTCTTTTTAGCGATGGAGGTGTTCACTCTCATATATCACATATAATAGGACTTGCAAAAACCATCAAAGCACAAAACAAAAAAGTTGCTCTTCATCTCATAACAGACGGGCGTGATGTAAGCCCTACTTCTGCACCACAATACTTAAAACAGATAGAAGATATTTTAGATGATTCTGTTTTTATTGCCACGATTAGTGGAAGATTTTATACAATGGACAGAGATAAACGCTGGGATAGAGTACAAAAAGGCTATGATGCTATTGTTAGAGCATATCCTAAAACAGACCTTTCTCCATTAGAATATATCAACTCACAATATCAAAAAGATAATACTGATGAATTTATAGAACCTGTCGCTTTTAATTCATACGAAGGAATGAGAGATAATGATGGTGTTATTTTTGCAAACTTTAGAAGTGACCGTATGCGTGAAATAACAGATGCTATAGGAAACAAAGATTTTACATATTTTGAAAAATCCCCTATTTCTGTAAATATAGCAACTATGACTGAATATAGTAAAGATTTTAACTATCCTATACTTTTTAAAGAACAATTACCTGAAAATGTATTAGCTTCAGTCATCAGTGAAGCTGGATTAAATCAATTTCATACTTCAGAAACAGAAAAATATGCTCATGTTACTTTCTTTTTCAATGGTGGTGTTGAAGAACCTTTTATCAATGAAACTCGTGTTCTTGTACCAAGTCCAGATGTAAGAACTTATGATTTACAGCCACAGATGAGTGCACCACAGGTAAGCCAAAATGTTCAAACAGCGATGAGAGAAGGGTATGAATTTATCGTTGTAAATTTTGCAAATGGCGATATGGTCGGTCACACAGGTGATTTGGATGCGGCTATTCAAGCTGTTGAAAGTGTTGATGAGGCATTAAATG
>JALSQA010000394.1 GCA_026985685.1 Campylobacterales bacterium
TGATTTGCAAGGTGGATTACATATGTTGCTTGGTGTAAAAACCGATGAAGCTATCAAATCCAAGATCAAATCATTGGCATCTACGATCAAATTTTTTGCTGATGATAATGAAATCATCATTGATGATCTCAAAGTCAAAGATGATCATGTAAGTTTTGTACTCTTAGATAAAGATGAAAAACAAGCTCTTGATAAGATGTTATCTGATATCAAAGGTTTACAAGTTACTCAAAAAGATTTGACATATAGTGTAGGTTTAACACCAAAAGAGAAAGAAGCAGTTAAAAAGTTTGCTATCCAGCAAGCAGTTGATACGATCAGAAATCGTTTAGATCAATTTGGTTTGGCTGAACCTACTGTTGCAAAACAGGGTAAAGATAAAGTACTTGTTGAATTACCAGGTATAAAAACACCAGAACAGGAGAAGCGTGCACGTGAGTTGATCGCAAAAGCCGCACATCTGCAACTTATGGCTGTTGATGAAAAGAGAGCTGATCAGGTTTATAAACTTAGCAATCAAGAAGCAGCTGAATATGGTGATACAATTTTACCTGATGTAAAAGCAGCAAAACAGAAGTATCTCCTTAAAGCTATACCGATTTTAGATGGTAGTATGCTCACAGATGCAAGAGTGGCGTTTGATCAGTCTAATCAACCTGTAATCAACTTCACACTAAATAGCGAAGGTGCTAAAATATTTGGAAACTTTTCTGGTGACAATGTCGGTAAAAGAATGGCTGTCGTTTTGGATAATGTTGTCTACTCTGCACCTGTTATTCGTGAGAGAATTGGTGGAGGAAGTGGACAGATAAGCGGTGGCTTTAGTGTTCAGGAAGCTCATGATGTGGCTATTGCTCTTAGAAGTGGTGCTTTACTAGCTCCTGTTGTATTGCTGGAGAAGAGAAGTGTTGGACCATCACTTGGTGCAGATAGTATACGTTCTAGTATGTTTGCACTTGCTAGTGGTTTTGCTTTAGTCTTTTTCTTCATGATTATATATTATGGTTATTCTGGATTGATTTCAGATATTGCATTGGTTGCAAATCTATTTATCATTATCGCGGTGATGGCACTTTTTGGTGCGACTTTGACACTTCCTGGTATGGCAGGTATCGTTTTGACTGTTGGTATGGCTGTTGATGCCAATGTTATCATCAATGAACGTATACGAGAGTTTTTACGTGCGGGTATGAATGTCAAAAATGCAACTGAAAAAGGTTACGATAGTGCGATGAGTGCTATTTTGGATGCAAATATTACTACGTTGATAGCATCTGTTGTTTTATATGCGTATGGAACTGGACCTATAAAAGGTTTTGCTGTTACTATCAGTATCGGTATATTAGCTTCTATGCTTACAGCTATTTTAGGTACTCATGGTGTTTATACATATCTTATGCCACGTATCCAGAAAAGTACAAATATCAAAGCCTGGTTTGGTATAGATAAAGGAGTCAAATAGATGGAAATTTTTAATACAACAAAAATATATGATTTTATGGGTAAAAGCAAGTTATTTCTTGCTTTGTCTTTATTGTTGATGTTTTCTTCTTATGCTATTTTGTTTACCAAAGGTTTAAACTATGGTCTGGACTTTGCGGGTGGTACATTGGTACAGGTAAAATATACTCAAAAAGCACCTATCAAAAAAATTCGTGAAGTACTCAAGAGTGACAAAACTTTTACATCAGCTAGTGTAACAGAGTTT
>JALSQA010000395.1 GCA_026985685.1 Campylobacterales bacterium
GGAATAGCAGTTAAAAATAAAACAGCCGTAATACTAATATAATCAATAGATTTTATAGCAACAACTGAAATCGTAAATCCTAAAACTAAAGAACCACTATCACCCATAAAAATTTTTGCAGGATGCCAATTAAAAAATATAAAAGCAACAATAGCTGCAATCATAAAAGATGATATCATCATCATAAATTCATCGTGATTTACCATGCCAATATAATAGAATGCAGAAAAAATAACAATAGAAACACTACCAGATAATCCATCTAATCCATCGATGAGATTAAGTGCATTTGTAAATCCAATAACAGCAAATATTGTTACAAAAAGTGAAATAAACAGTGGTAAATGAATATGATAACCATACCATGTTCCTAAAGTTTTAATACTCAAATGATCAATAAAAAATATAGCTAAAGTTGCTAATGTAATAAAAATAAATTTAGATTTCGGTTCTACACCTTTGTTGTCATCATAAACACCTACTAAAAATATTATCACTGAACCTAGAATAAATCCAGTATATTCTTTTATAAAATCAAAATGAAAAAATACCAAAACACTTAAATATGCAAGAAATATTGCTACTCCCGCACCTCTGGGAATTGGATTTATGTGAGAACTACGCTCATTAGGAATATCTAACATTCCCAAGCGAGAAGAAAATTTAGTTACCATATAAGTCAAAGAAAGAGACAACAAAAAGACCAATAATAAATCTAAACTATTAATCACATGACCTCCCATTTCTTTGGCTCAACTACTTTTTTATCTATTTATATGTATAACTATATTTGAAAAAACTCTGTGACATATTTTTTGGCCTCACACCATTTAAAACAATACCAACATTATTTATATGATATGATGAAACCATATCTTCTAAAGATTTTATATAATCTTTTTCAGAATATTCAGATCTAAAGACAATTAATGATATATCAGCTAATTTCATCAATAACAAGGCATCAGTCACAAGTCCCATCGGAGGAGCATCTATAATGATATAATCATACTCATCTCTTAAGTCATCAATTATAGTCTCTATTTTACCTGATTGCATCAATTCTGATGGATTTGGAGGTATAGGACCAGATGTAATGATATCAAGATTTTTAATCTTTTTATGTTCCCAGATAACTTCTTTGAGTGTATTGTTTTTAGATAAAACTGTACTCATACCAATCTTATTTGTCAATGCAAATACACGATGCAACATAGGTCTACGCATATCAAGTGACAAGACTATACATTTTTTATCACTCATTCCAAATACAGCAGCAAGATTTGTTGCAATTGTTGTTTTTCCTTCCCCTGGAACTGTTGAACTTACAACAATAACTTTACTTTTATTCTCTGTTGGTATAAACTCTAAGTTTGTACGAATAAGTCGCAATGCTTCGCTAGCTACAGATTGCTGATCTTCTATTGTAAACATTTTATCAGCAGCACGTACTTGAGGAATCACGCCATAAAAAGGAACTCTTGTATTACTTACAATATCTTCTCTTGTTTTAATCTTGTCATCAAGCATCTCTCTTAGATATGCAATCAACATAGCTGTGATAAATCCAAGTAATAAACTCGTAAGTAAAATCATTGGAACATTTGGTTTAACAGGTTTAGCTGGGACTACAGCCCTATCCAATACACGGTTTCCAGAAACAGTTGATGCTTTGTTTATAGACATCTCTGCTTGTTTTTGAAGCAAAAATTCATAAGTTTGTTCATTAACTTTATATTTTCTTTGTAAAGCAGCTAATTCTCTCTCTTTTTCTGGAAATTTTAGAAGTGTTGTTTCACTATTATATAAGGTATCTTCAAGAGATCTTCTTTTTTCACTGATAGAATCACTAATACTCTCAATAGCACTCTCTAGTGCCATTCTAATATCATCTATCTCATCATTTGCTTTTTGAACATCGGGATGTTGTTCTGTAAATTTTGCTGATAGCTGTATTTTTTTAGATTTTGCTTTTTGCAAATCATCTAACAAAGAAGCCAATACTGGATAATCTTTTGCTAATGAAGAAACTGCTCCATAATTACCAGTTTTAAACTCACCATATAATGCATTAAAGGCACTTTCCTGTACTTTGATATTAGATAGTTCTGATTTTACTTTACTATAATTTGTCAAAGTAACCTGTGATTCTGTTTTAATATTTACAAGATTATTTTCTTCTTTATAATTTTCTAATCTAACCGCTGATTCTTGTAGCTTTTTACTAACTTCTTTTAACTGTTCATCAACAAATGTCAGTGCAGTAGAAGCTTTAGAAGTTTTCTTCTCGATACTCTGTTCAAGATATTTATTTACAAGATTATCAAGAAAATCTTTTGCTCTTTGTGGCACACTATCTTGATAAATCATTTTAATAATAGAACCATTTTTTGAAATTGGGAAGACATTTAAATTTTTCGCAACTTCATCAACAGCTTGATCTTTATCTAAAATAACAAAAGCATATCTATTTGTTGTCAAATCAGAATTTTTATGTACTACTAAAGAAAAATAATTGTTATCTATTTTTTCATCAAATTCAAAAGTACCTGAAAAATCAACTTCTGATACTCTTTTTCCAATCAAAGCTGAAATAGATTTTTTAATCGATTGAATAACTCCACCATGATCTACATAAATTTTAAAACGTTTTTGATTTATAGGCTCTATGATAAATTTTGTTCCATATACTAAAGGATTTTTTACATGAAGTTCATTTATCTTAATTGGCTTATTTTTATAAAGTTCTATTTCTTTATAACTATTTGCAGTAAAATAACGAACATTAAACCCAACTTCTTCAAGTGCTTTTTCAATCAAAGCTCTAGATTTAATAATCTCAACTTCAGTATCAATTAAAGTAGATCCATTATCAATACCACCACCTCTCACAACGGAGTCTAAACTAAGATCTAAATTATCATTGCTCACTTCAATAGATGCAGATGTTTCATACGTTGGAGGAGTCATATAGGCATAAAATAATCCACTAATAAAAAAGAGTGAAATAATAAAAAGACTCAAAGTCTTGTTTTTACCTAAAATAGATAAAACCTTTTTGAAATCTCCTATATCATCTAGTTTGGATAATTTTTTTTGCGTATTTTCCATATTACTATCTCTCTTTCTTCATTTATGGTTGTATTTGCTGAACAGCTTGCTCAGGATTATTGACATTAAATATACGTGTATTTGTTAAATATTTTCCAGTATATAATACACCTAACACTTTTGCAGCAAGATCTATACCAGGTACAGCTTCAGCAATAGCAAGATTTCTTCTTCTTCTCTCATTTGGCATTACATATACCACATCATTTGGATATAGTGTTAATCCTCCTGATGTCAATGCACTAACTTTTGTTAAATCAAGTGTCTTAATAATAGGTTTTTGTTGAGTTCCTCTAATAATCATAATCTGATTTCTTTGAGCATAATCAGTTAAGCCTCCTGTTCTACCAAGAGCTTCTAAAACATTAGTGGTATTTTCAATGATATTAACTTGTCCTGGCTGTTTTACCTCTCCAAGTACTATTACTCTTTTATTTAATACTTCAACTGTTACATGAGAATTTTTCAAATATCTAGAATATTCATGAGTTAACAAATCTGCTGTTTCTCTTGCCGTAAGTCCTGCAACTTTAATAACACCTACTAACGGTAAACTAACAGTACCATCGTTTGCTACCAAAGCTCCACGTTCATCAGCAGGAGCCACTTGTGCACGAACATCTCTGGTACTTAATTCTGGATGATTAAATATCAAAATAGAAAGCCTATTGTTAGGCATAATTTTATATTCATAATTATCATTGATACTACTATTTAAATTTGTATTACAATTTGCCAATTTTGTACTATCATTAAACATTACAAATTGATCTGGTTTAGAACTACATCCACTTGTTAATGCTGTAATCAACACAAATGAAAGAACTGTCAGATGTTTATATTTCATGCTCATGCCTTTAAACTTTATTATTTATTTGTTTTATTATACGCATTTTATATTACGTAAAAATAAAATGGTTAACTATTTTTTACTAATAAATTTTACCATTACATATATTAGTAAAAATCTAACCTGATTTTTACTTAAATTCATACTAAATACATCTATTGTATTATGAAATATATTAATATTTACTTTATCTTTTTTAAATTATTAAAAATATATTATTATATAATATCAATATTTGTCTTAAGTTTAAATTCAAATAAAACAATGATACATTTTGCTTCAACTATATCATTAAAACCTTTTGCAATTGTAGTATCGACTATATCTAATTTTTTTAAACCTTCAAAAGTAAAAATTGCACTATTTGTAATAACTTTATCACCATCAACTCTCACATTTATACTATTATCAAAATGAAAATAAGCTTTAGATTCTAAATATTGTTCTTTTTTAGAAAAAATTTCATCTTCAATGACAATAACATCTTCTAATGCCAAAAATTTTCTTGTATGCAATATACCAAAACGTAGATATCCATTATGTGTAGCAGATACATATTTTTCATTTTCCTCAAGATTAATAACTTTAGCTCGTTTTGCAACACGAAAACTAGACCAAATTTCAGATTGATCTATATTATTAATCATCACAGTATTGTGTGCAGATGTAGATCGTTCATATTTTCTTTGTGAATTATTTTCATATGTACTTATTGAAGTATCAACTATAAATGGTTTATTTTTTATATAAAGCTCAAAATTGAATGTATCACTATGTGCATGTCCAGGAATATAATCTGGACCTATATTACCAACATCAACAACTAATTCATAATCTTCTTGCTCATATTTTCTATAGCCACTCTCTTTTAAAATTAGAATATCTTCTTTGATATTCAATCTATTTGCATACTCAAACAATTCATTACTAGTAGGTGCTATACCATCTGTACTGTCATTAAAATGAGGAATATTTCCATTTTTATAGGTTATATTTTTCAGCCATCCATACATCTTAGAAGCTTTTTGTTTTAAAAATCTTTCAAAATCTCTATCACTAAAAATATCATTGTGAGATATTAAATTTATACAATCAAGTACTCTAAAAAACATTATTTGATGATACATAGGTGTTAATTCAAAATGTGCTCCATCAGACAATATTTGCTCATCAAGTTCAGAGACAAGAATATCTTTAGCTTTTTTATACAACTTATTATCTGCAAAATAATACGCACCAAATAAAAGCGAAAATCCATTTTCCAGTAAATGATTACCTAGTAAATGATATTCTAAATTATCTAATAATATATTATACTGAGCATATAATGAATCATCAATTTTTTGATCTTTTATGTCATGCTGTACTAAAAATTTAATCCAGTTAATACCACGCAAAGCAATTGGAAAAGGCTCTAAACCATCTTTTACTTTTGGTAAATTTTCAATAAAATCATATATTAACTTTAAACCATTATCAATTGTAATTTTCTTTTGATTTAAATACTCAAAATAATTTAGGTTATATGTCCATAATTTACCATGATCTGAAAAGTTCCAATCAATTTTGTTGTTAAAAGTATTTGATAGATTCAAAAAAGTAAAAGAATTATTATTACTACTACTATACGAAGTATAACTCTCAATCGAAGGATTTAAATTAAGTTTATAACTATTTGATTTTAAGGAATATTTATAAGAATGTTTAGTAGCTTTTCGTACTTTATTTCGAACCACATAATATACACGATAATTAATTTGTTTTATTTTCATAAAACGTAAAGTATGAATATATCTTTTAAGTTGTTTTATTGTCATATTATTTTTTAACTAATCGTTTATAAAGATTATAATATCTCTGTGTTGTGATTGAAACAGAATAATGCGAATCAAACTTAGATATAATTTTTTCTTTATCTAATGTAGGTTTATTCAAAAAGGTTTTAAATGCATCTACATATCCACTAACAGATAAATCTTTAGAAATATAGCCATTCATTCCTTCATCAATAATATCCGGTATTCCACCAACTGGTGTTGCTATTGTAGGCAATCCAATAGACATAGCTTCTAGTATTGTCATAGGCATACCTTCATGACTAGATGAAAGACAAAAGGCATCTGCACATAAAAGGTAGTCAGAAATATTACTTTTTTCATCTAAAAAATGAATGTTTTCTTTGTGTCGTATCATTTGTTCACATTCCTTTGCATAAGAAGGAACGATTATACGAGAACCTATAATCAATAAATGTGCATCTATACCCTCATCCAACAACTTATCAAATGCCTCAATTAAAAGTTTTTGATTTTTAATAGGATAAACACGACCAATATTAACAAAAATCTTTGTTTTATCATTTTGTTTTAAAGTTTGAATATATTGCCTTGTATCATCAAGAGCAGTAGTTGCCTCAAGCTTTTGTACACCATTATCAATCTCTTCATTAAATTCTTTACCATACTCTAGTTGAACAGAATTTAAAACTTCTTGACTTATAGAAACTGGAACAAAATTAAAATATTTATATAATAATGCATAAAATTTACGCTTACCTGCTGTTGTCTCTTTCTTTGCCAAACTATGTACAGTATGTACATTAGGTATTTTACTCATAATTAAACCAAAAGCAGCATATACTTGAGCACGTAAATGGGTATGCGTAATATCAGGTTTTACTTCTTTAAGCATTTTATATATGTCAAACATTAAAGTTGGATGCTTCCCAACTTTATTCATGGATATAAAATGTACATTCTTACCAATTTTTTGATACATGATTTGCTGTTTGTCATTAAGTTTTTCGAGTGAACACAAATAAATTGTATCATTTGCATTTTTTGAAAGTTCATTACATATATCTATACAAAATTTTTCTGCACCACCAGTATATAAACTAGGCAATATATGCATGATCTTCATCTAATTCTCCTCTTATTTTCTCCAGCCACACAACATAAGTTACATGTGCCAATAAACCTAAAAAAAGCCAAAAATATTTTTCATATGTAACAGACAATGTCAGTCCCATAAAAATTGCAGATAGTGCAGATAAGTATATCCAAAAATAATCTGTTTGCATAATGGTTTTAAATCTAAAAGTAAATAAAGATATCAAAAATATAATAAATGCAACAAATGGGAAAAAACCATTTTCAGCTATCATTTTGACCAAAAAATTATGAGGAGCGAAAGAACCTTCTGCAATATAATCCGTAGCATATTGACGTGCATGTTTTTCATATTGTTCAGCACCAACTCCAAGCCAAAAATTATGCTCTGCCATACGAATACCTGCATTCCAAGAAACAAAACGAGTATGTGCCGTTCCAGATGTTTTAGCTCTTTTTTCTATACCTTTAACAGCAGTCATTTGAGAAAAATTTATACTACTTATAATAGCTCCTAAAACCAAGATCCCCAACAATACTCTAAAAGAAAATAATTTACGCAATAAAAATCTAAACTTAACAATAAATGCAAAGAAAAGTAAAAATCCCAATGTTAAAAAGGATGACTTAGAACCAGCATATAACAATGCATAAAAAAATAATCCTAATGATGACCATAAAAATATATGATTTCTATTTTTATAAAATAGATAAACTGTTAATGGTATTGTTGCCAACAAATGCAAAGCAAATTCATTAGGATCCCCTGTACCACCTG
>JALSQA010000396.1 GCA_026985685.1 Campylobacterales bacterium
TTTTGGCTGTATTGAATTTTTGCATTTTCATATTGTTTACGTTTGATATTCATCTTTGCCAGAATTGAACGTAAATAAGCATCATTTTCAGAGGTTGAATTATCTTTTTCTGATAACTTTTTCAAAGCTTTATATTGATCTTGCAGTTGTGATTTTTGTGCTTTTAAAAGTGCTAATTTATATAAAATATCTTGAGTATCAAGTTGGATGAGAGGATCTTTTACTTTGATCTCATCTCCTTGATGAACATATATCTTTTCAACAATCCCACCTTTAAGTGGATAAACTTTAAAATAATTTCCCATAACTATGCCAGTACCTTCATAACTATAGCGAAGATTATAAAACAACAGTGCTATTAAAGTGGCAAAAACTATCAATGCAAAGAGTAAATATTTAAATGCAGCAGAGTAAAAATCACGTTTTAAGCTTGTTTCTTCTTTTTCATCTAATTGTACTGGGTTGTGTATGGGTGAGTCGATAGATGGTTCTTGATAGATAGATACGACATTATCTAAGACATCTGCTTTACCTTCGATAGCAAGTTCTACAAATCGTCTTAATACTTTTTTATTTTTGTCACTAAGATTTACAAATGAAAATCCAAAACGTCCATTTGAAATATTTTCAAGTTTTAATTTTACATTGATTGATATCGCTGATTCAGGCATTTGCAAAACCAACATAGAAATAATAACTTGACCTATCTTCAAATCAGCATCAATATCTTTAAGTGCTACACCTGTCAAAGACCAGTCAAGTGCAGTATAGACCTTTTTATCTATCACTACACGCAGTGGTATATTGGTGCGATACGATTTGCGTGACGAATTTTTTTCAAGTTTTGTAACTGTATGCATACATGACCTCTTAACCTAATAGTATAAATATAATAGTTAATTTTAGTTTACATTGAGCTTAAGAGGTAATTAATATCTTACATTAAAATTATTTTTAATATTACAAGTCTTTTTGTATCACTTCCTCAAATGTTTTATAAAACATTGTTTTTAAAGTACTTAAATCTCTCTTGATAGTATTGCAAACAAAGGTGTCTCCACCTACTTTACCTATACGATCAATTTTCATACCTTTTGATTGTGCAAGTTTCTCAAATGCCTGTATATCTTTTACCTCAACTATTGCTCTGGAAAATGTTTCACTAAAAAGTTCACGTTCATCATCAAGTCTTATACCACAAACAACACCCTTACCACTTGTCGCTGCCATTTTAGCAAGTGTGATAGCGATACCACCAACACTCACATCTTTTGCACAGGCTAAGATATCTTCTTTGTTTGCTTCTATGATAAAATCCCACAATGCACGCTCAACATCAAAGTCAATATCGGCAAGTTTCCCTTCTACTTTATCAAACAATATTTTCATATATAAAGAGCCACCAAAATCATGTTTTGTTTCACCTATAAGATAGATAGCATTTTCTTCTTTGACAAAAGAAGAAGGAAGTACACGGTTTTGATCTTCATTTACACCTACCATTGCTATAGTAGGTGTTGGTAAAACTCCTGTGCCATTGGTTTCATTATATAGTGATACATTACCACTTACAACCGGGGTATTTAATTCTTTACAGGCTTTTTTGATACCTTCACACCCTTTTGCAAACTGCCACATGATTTCTGGTTTTTCAGGATTACCAAAATTTAAACAATCCGTGATAGCCAATGGAACTGCTCCACTCATAGCAACATTTCGTCCACTCTCCATCACCGCAGCTGCCGCACCACCTTCTGGATCAATATAACAATATCTTGGATTACAGTCACTACTCATAGCAATTGCTTTGCCATTGTCTTTAACACGAATCACACTTGCATCCATACTTCCTGGTGCTTTTACTGTATTTGTCTGTACCATAGAGTCATACTGTTCATAAACCCATGCTTTATTAACTACTTCTACACAAGAAAAAAGTCTGTCAAAAGCTTCATCATTGTCTACTTTTTCAAAATTATCGATAGTAGTATTTGCAATTTTATCAAGATACTCAGGTCTTTTAATAGGACGATCTAGTATAGGTGCTTCTTCGGTGATAGGATCGATAGGTATATCAGCCACCAATTCACCATGCCAGTATAATTCCATATTTCCAGTATCACTTACTTCACCTACAACAGCGACATCAAGATCCCACTTTTCAAATATCTCAATAATTTTATCTTCACACCCTTTTTTGGCACAAATAAGCATCCTCTCCTGCGACTCACTTAACATGAACTCATATGGTGTCATATTCTCTTCACGTGCCGGTACTTTATCAAGATCCATTTTCATACCACTGCCACTTCTTCCTGCCATCTCAAATGAACTAGAAGTAAGCCCAGCCGCACCCATATCCTGAATACCTACTATATAATCATGTTTAAAAAGTTCTAAACAAGCTTCGAGAAGAAGTTTCTCAGTAAAAGGATCTCCAACTTGAACCGTTGGACGTAAAGACTTACTCTCTTCGGTAAAACTATCACTACTCATCACAGCACCACCAAGCCCGTCACGACCAGTTTTACTTCCTACATATATAACTGGATTACCTATTCCCTCAGCACGACCATAAAAAATTTCATCAGACTTACAAGTACCTAATGTAAAAGCATTGACTAGGATATTTCCATTGTAAGCTTCATCAAAAAATGTCTCACCACCGATAGTAGGTACACCCATACAGTTACCATAATCACCAATACCTTCAACTACACCTCTTACAAGATAACGTTGATGACGGCTTATATCATCGTCATTTGTAACATTACCAAAACGAAGTGCATTCATGTTAGCAACAGGTCTAGCACCCATTGTAAAGACATCGCGTAAAATACCACCTACTCCAGTAGCAGCTCCCTGATATGGCTCAATAAAAGAGGGATGATTGTGACTCTCCATCTTAAATACAGCAGCCATACCATCACCTATATCAATAACACCTGCATTTTCACCAGGTCCCTGAATAACCCATGGAGCTTTTGTTGGAAAACCATTTAAATACTTCTTACTTGATTTATAAGAGCAGTGTTCACTCCACATCGCAGAAAATATGCCAATCTCTAAAAGATTTGGTTCACGCTTTAATATCTTTTTAATATGTTCATAATCTTCTAATGTCAATTTATGAGAATTTAGTACTTCTTCTATATTTTGCATCTTTTACCTTGAGAATTGATAGTTTGTCTGATTTTACAAAAAATGCACTTATAGGAGTCTGTTAGTAAATTTTTTGCCAACATGACGATAAAAGAAACACAAAAATGAAGATTTATCGTTATTTTTGATTTAAATCAATATTTTTATAAGTTTATCTGCTATAATTTATAAGATAAGTTAATAATTGAGATAACTTTTGTCCTAATTATTACATTATCTATTATTAATTATAAGGAGAAGTGCTTATGAAGGTTGAAGTATCCAGACGAAAATTCCTTCAAGGTAGTGTTGCTTTAACTATTGCGGGGGGAACTGCAATAAGTACAACAAACCTTTTTTCAAATACAGACGAAAAAGGCGAACTAAGTATTACTACCAAAACAGGAACAAGTAAGGCTGATAATATTCCCTTTCTTTGTGGAATGTGCGTAAATAAATGTGCTGGTTTTGCAAGAGTTGAGGAGGGGATTGTTACAAAACTAAATCCAAATCCATATTTTCCAAAATCAAGAAATATGTTATGTCCAAGGGGAAATGCTGGAATTCAGACACTTTATGATCCTGACCGTTTAAAATATCCCTTAATTAGGACAGGTGAAAGAGGTGATGGAAAATATAAAAGGGTTTCTTGGGAAGAAGCATATGATGCAATCCTCCATGGAACTGATAAATTTAAAGGTATTCTTCAAATACTTGATGAAGAGAAAGATAATCGTGCAACTATTGGATATTGCAACGGTGAAGGACTTTCAAAAGAAGAATTTGAAGTTTTGATGGGTCAAAAGATAGGAACTCCTAACTATGTTGATGAGATAAGTATTTGCCTTGAAACTACACTTGGCGGTTACTTTGCTACTATTGGTGCTTACGGTGAAGCTGATTTAAATAATGCAGATTATCTTATAATCGCAGGTGCAAACAGAGCTGAAGCTATCATAACTCCAGATACTATGGATTTATTTAAAAGAAGCAAAGGTAGAGGACTGAAAACTATTGTTTTAGACCCAAGATTTACAAATACAGCTGCCAAAGCAGATAAATGGTATGCGATAAATCCTGGAACTGACTTAGCTTTTGTTCTTGCTTTGACTTATGTAGTATTTAGCGAAAACCTTCAAGATACTGCGTTTTTAGACAAATATGCTGTTGGCTGGAAAGATTATAAAGAACATGTATTATCTAAAAAATATACTCCAGAGTGGGCAGAAAAAATAACAGGAATAAAAGCAAAAGAGATATATAAAACTGCCAGAGAATTTATGGGAAGTGAACATCCTATATATTATCAAGGCAGAAGAAGTGTATTTAGCAAAAATGACTTTCAGCTTAGACGTGCTATGGCTATTTTTCAAGCACTTAGTGGGAATCTTGATAAAAAAGGTGGCATAGTTTATGGTAAAAAACTTTCTATTCCAAAAGAAGATATAAATGCACCTATGTATGCCCAGGTTAAAGAACGTTTTGACAAAGAAGGTATAGCTATATTTACTCAAAAAACAGGTTCATGGATAGTTTTTAGAAATATGGTTTTAGAAGGTAAAAATCCCTATCCAGTCAGAGCTATGTTTATGAGAAAACATAATCCAATGTCAGGCGTTCCAAATACTACTAAGACAGAGCAATTTTTAAAGAAAATGGACTTAAATGTCATGATTGATATACTTCCTAGTGATACAACAATGTTTTGTGATGTAATCTTACCTGAAGCTTCATATTTGGAAAGAACTTCACCAGTTGCTAGTTATGGTGGTTTAGAACCAGCTATTGTTATGAGAAAAGCAGCTATGAAACCATTATATGAATCAAAAGCACCAGAGCAGATTTTTAAAGAGTTAGCCCAAAAACTCTCACGTCCACTTTGGGAAAATACTTTAAAATATGATGAAGATGTTCAAGATGATACGAAAGGTATGAGTAAAGAAAAACTTGAGAAATATTACAAAGAAAATGGTTTTGATTTAGCTGAACCTTGGGAAAAATCATTTTATGAAGCAAACAAAGAAAAAGTAGAGAAAGCATTTGGTGAAGAAGCCTGGAAAACACTTGATGAAAAAGGTGTTTACTATCCAAAGATGGAAAAATATCATAAACAATTAAATCCAAATGAGTTCCAATATTATCCAGAAAGCAAAAAAAATTATAGTGTTAAAGGTGATAAACTTAAAGTTGTTGTAAACTTTAAAAACTTAACTAAAAAAGGTGTTGACTCTATGCCAACTTGGCATGATGATATGGAATTCAAAGTTCCAGAAGGTAAGTTTAGACTCATCACTGGAAGACATGCACAGTTCACACAAAGTGGAACAACAAATAACTTAATGTTAAGAGATTTAATCCCTACTAATTATATATGGATAAATAAAAGAGTTTGTAAAAAAAGAGGTATAGAATTTGGAGATACAGTTGAAGTTAAAAGTGCAGTAGGGAAAATAACAATAAAAGCTTACCCAACAGAGAAAATAGCTCCAAACCAAATCTTTATGCTCCACGGTTTTGGTGGAACAAGTGAAGGTATGGAGATGGCACATGGAAATGGTGGTAATGATGCGAGAATCATAGTTGATGATATCGAGCCAGTTTATGGTGCAGCAGCTATGCATACAACAAATGTAGAAATAAGGAAGGTGTAATCATGGCAAGATATGGCATGGCATTAGATTATAAAAATTGTATAAATTGCAAAGCTTGTGAAGTAGCTTGCAAAGAGGAAAATGGTGTACTGCTTGGAGCTGATAAACACAGAATCTGGGTCGGTGCAAATGAAGTAGCAGGACAATGGCCAAATCTTGATATCGCATCGGCTGCTTTTTTGCCTAGTCAGTGTCAGCAATGTGAAGATGCTCCCTGTCAGGAAGTTTGTCCAACACATGCAACTTATTATGATGAAAATGGTGTTGTCAGAGTTGATAGTGATAAATGTATTTTATGTACATATTGCATGAATGCGTGTCCTTATGATGCAAGATATGTTGATGAGAGGACAATGACTGTTGATAAGTGTACTTTCTGTTCAGATACAAGACTAGCCCGTGGCGAGATGACAACAGCTTGTCAAAACACATGTCCTACAAAGGTGCGAACATTTGGTGATCTTGATGACCCAGATAGTGAAATCAGTGAACTTTTGAGAACTAGAGAACATTTTAGTTTAAAAGCTCATCTTGGTACTAAACCTAAATTATTTTACCTAATATAAGGATGATAAAATGAATATTAAAAATTATATACCGATAAAAGAAGATATATCTTTTAACTTTAAACCAACACTATTATCTATAATTATAGCACTTATTTCAATTGGATTAATAGGTTTGTATTTATTCGGAGTAGTTAATTTTATCCAGCACGGGCATCATGCCTATAATGTTACACGAGAACATCCATGGGGCTTTTTGGTTGGAGCTTATGAATTTTTTGTTGCACTTGCAATGGGTAGTGTAGTTATTGGTGCTAGTGGAATATTTTATGATATTAAAGTAATAAAACCATTACAAAAAAGATTATTAATATATGGATTATTATCTTTATTTGCAGGTTTTACTGCATTTTTATTTGAGATAGGACACCCTGTTACAATGATTATTTATACTGCAATAAGTGGAAATGTAACTTCTGCTTTATTTTGGCTAGGTGTGTTTTATCCTTTGTTTATGCTATTTACATTATTGACTTTTATATCTTACACACAAAATAAAGGACCTATTAAATTATTTGCTATGTTAGCAATTATCTTTGCAAATTCCTCTGTTTTAACGGCTGGTTCTATTTTTGGTCTTTTAAATGCCAGATTATTTTCAAGTGGTATTTTTTATCAAATTGAGTTTATGGTAACTGCGATTTTAGGTGGTATTTTTTTACTGACTTTAATTACAGTATTATTTAACAGAGAGGATTTTAAAGATGCAATTATTGCATTGAAAAAAGTTTCAATCTCACTTCTGTCATTATTATTGATCATGTATATTGTAAGATATTTAGTTGGTATATATGGCAATGTACCAGGAAAAGTTGATGCTATAAATTATATCTTTCATACAAAGAATTTCATCATTTTTGAATTAGGATTGGGTATAGTATTTCCACTGTTTGTTTCTGTTTTTGGGAAAAGAAATAATATAGGACTATTTGGAATTGCATCATTTTTTGGACTTGTGGGTATCATGTTTTCAAGGATAAACCTTGTAAATGGTGTAGAAGTTATACCACTTCAAAGTATGATGACAAAGGTATATCAAAGTGTACCTAGTATAGTTAATTATACTCCTTCTATAACTGAATATGCCATAGGAGTAGGAGCTATTGGTGTATTTATATTTTTCATGTTTCTTGCTGAAAAAATATTAAAATTAGACTAAATATAATATCTTTAACTTTTATTAAATCTTGTTACTCACTCAAAAAAATAAATTTTTTAAACATAAGAGTGAGTAACAATAAATCAAGGAACACATATGCAAATAGAAAT
>JALSQA010000397.1 GCA_026985685.1 Campylobacterales bacterium
TTGTGGCTGTTTGATATCTGTTTTAGATAGAACAGGTTTTGTATATGTTTTTATCTCAGGTTTATAAACTGGTATTTTTGGAGATGATGAAAGATCATCATATACACTTATATGTTCTAACTTTTTAGGTAATTGTGGCTGATATGTAGGTAATGTATCATTTTTGGGGATACTATTGTTTTTAAAAGTTGGCAACTGTGCTTTTTTTTGATTTTCTATTTTTCTTGTATCAAATGAAGAGATAGGCAAATGAGGTGATGTTTTAAGTGTTTTTACTGGTTTAAAACTTTTTGTTTCTGGTAAAAGTGGCGGCAAATTTTTCTTAATTTGCTCTTTTTGCAGAACTTTACTTTCTGTTTTAATAGTTTTAATATCTTTAGTATTTTTCTCTGCACTAATCGAAGCTTTGATACTTTTTAAAGCATTTGCAATATTCTTTGAAAATATTTCCAAAAAGCTATGACTATCTTTGCGTGATTTATTATCTTCAGAAATAGTATTTTTGGAAGGTTGACCTTTTAGATTATATGCTTTTGTATTATCACATGGATATGGTTTATCATTTTCATCAAAACAATATTGTTGAGTTTGGACAAGAGAATTTTTGTGTTTTTTTACTTTTTTAGATTTTTTCTTCTTTTTCTTTTTACTCTCTTTTAAAACAGCTTTGACACTCTTTGGTAACTCTTTTACAGAGTGCATGATATACTTAAATCTACCATTATTAACTTTTACAACAATTTCATCACCATATTCCACAGGTTCATTAAATACAAAATAGATATCATCTGATTGATTTTTACTGTCATAGTAAATATTTGTTCCATTTTTTAACTGAACATCAAAAGTAGCATTTGGAAGTATATAATCTAAATCTTGTGTAACACGAAAAGATTCTCCTGTTTTAGGGAAATAACTTATCGTCTCACCACTAGATATAGCACCAGGTTTTGTAACCACTTTTGCAAAGATGAAAACTTGAACGAAAATAATAAAAAGAGAAATCTTAAATAGTTTATGCAATACTTACCTTAATTTAAATTATTGATTTTAATTGTAAATTAATTTTACACAAAAAAGTTTAATCTAAGCTCTTATGCGTAAATTCTGGTAATATTTCTTTCAACATTGCAATCTTATCATCTACTTTTAATAGAGTCTCTATTTGAGATTTGAGTTTTTCAATATCATACTCAGTACGTTTTGCAATCATCACAGAATTAAAAATCGTCTCTTTATCCCTATCATCCAAAAGTAACTCTTCATAAAGTTTTTCTCCTTTACGAAGCCCTGTAAAACGTATACCTAAATCCTCTTTACCATAAATTTTAAGCATTTTTTTAGCCAAATCAACAATCTTTACAGGTTCACCCATATCTAAAATAAAAAATTCATGTTCTCTTGCAATCGCTGCTGCCTGTAATACAAGCTGACAAGCTTCAGGAATCAACATGAAATATCTTGTAATCTCTGGATCAGTAATAGTCAAAGGTTTGTTTTGTTCTATAAGATGCTTAAATTTTGGAATCACACTACCACTAGAACCTAATACATTTCCAAAACGAACTCCGGTAATCAAAGTCTTTTTACAAGGAATATTTTGTGCATACAATTCACAAATACGCTTAGTCGCACCCATAACATTTGTCGGACGAACAGCTTTATCAGTAGAGATAAGAACAAACTTTAAAACTTCA
>JALSQA010000398.1 GCA_026985685.1 Campylobacterales bacterium
CTAAACCCCACTCTTCCAAAAAAATTAACCAAAGGGATGAAAGTCACTGTCATTAGAGATATTAATTTATCTAAAATACCAGAGCAAAATCTAAGTAAAACCCCACAAAATTTTAAAACAAAACCTCTTTCGGGAGAAGGAAATAAAAGTTTTGAAGATAATAAATCATACAAAATAAAAATAGATCAGAACAAAACAAAAAAAGTTTTACCAGATAAAAATATTCAAGAAAAAAATAGTTCAATAAATATACAAAAAACAGTTATCAATTATCGTACTATCATACACAAAGTCAAACCAAATCAAACATTTGAAGATATTGCAAAACAATATAACTTAAAAATCAAAGATATTTTAAAAGCGGGTAATGTTATCATCATGAAAATAAAACAAGAGCATAAAATAATTCATGAAAATAATAAGACCAACTCAAATACAACAATTTCTCCTTATAAAAAGTAGTATTACTCTTGTAGCATTACTACTTTTTAACGGATGTGCTATTTCTAATCCTTTTGTACCATCAAGTACTTACGCATACAACACTGCTCCAGTTTGTACCATACCTTCCACACCTATTACAAGTAAGCCTATGTACCGTGCAACTATGCGTCCTTATACAGTTGGTGGTGTAACTTATTGTCCAACTACAGTTGCTGTGGGAGAAAAATTTGAAGGTACTGCAAGCTGGTATGGACCAAATTTTCATGGAGGACAAACTTCTAACGGTGAATACTACAATATGTACGCCTATACTGCTGCACATAAAACCTTGCCTATAAATACAAAAGTAAAAGTTACCAATTTACAAAATCATTTAAGTACCATCGTGAGAATCAATGACAGAGGTCCTTTTGTAAAAAACCGTATAATAGATCTTTCATATAGTGCAGCTAAAGATATAGGTCTTATCAAATCAGGAACAGCTCATGTAAGACTAGAAGTACTTAGCTTTGATACTCAAGCCAATCAATATGCCCATATCTTACATAAAAAAGAACCCAAATTAAAGAAAAATCCACAAATCCTACCCTTAGATAATCTATACATACAAGTTGCTTCTTTCTCTGATGAACAAAAAGCCTTATTATTTAAAAGAAAATGCTATACTTTAGATTCAAAACACCAACCAGCAATAAAAACAAAGAAAATCGCAAATCAGACGATTTATAGTGTACTCATAGGTAAATTTTATAGTATCTTAGAAGCAAAAAACTATATCCAGCATTATGCTTATAATGGTGCATTTATAGTAAGGGATTAAATATATGACAAGTATTGAACGAAATACAAAAGAGACAAAGATCAAAGCATCTCTTAACTTATATGGAAGTGGAAGCCATACCATAACAACAAAAATCGGTTTTTTTGACCATATGTTAGAAGCTTTTAGTAAACATGGACTACTTGATCTTGAATTAATCTGTGATGGAGATATCCATATAGATTTTCATCATAGCGTAGAAGATACAGGGATTGTTATCGGTCAAGCTCTTCATAAAGAGATCTTTCCGATTGAAAATGTGGAACGTTATGGTGAAGCAACTGTTGTTATGGATGAAGCAAGCGTCAATACTGCACTTGATTTAAGTAATCGCCCTTTTTTGCACTTTGATGTAGATATCAAAGATAAAATCGGTGACTTTGATAGTGAACTTGTTGAAGAGTTTTTTCGGGCACTCTGTTTTCACGCAGGT
>JALSQA010000399.1 GCA_026985685.1 Campylobacterales bacterium
GATTTATGGGATTATATTTTGGCTTATAGGGCTTTTTAAACACCCTATAGTACGTGCTTTACTCATACTTATACTAAGTTTTATTCATCCTTTGTCTTTTAACTGGTTTGTACCAGAATTGACACTTATCCACTCTATCTTTGCAATTGCAAAATACAAATTTGCTCTGTTTATCATCGGTTTGGCACTTGTGGCAGCACTTACAAAATGGATGAAAATCATTGGTATAGTTATGATCATTTTAGCTATACAGTACCCATTAGCAAAACCACTACCTTTACCTAAAATGAAAATATTTTTAGCAGATACAAGAGTAGATCAAGCCATCAAATGGAAACCAGAATATCAGCAAAAAAGTATAGAAAACAATATCGCCACTATACTTGAAGCTACTTCTGATGGTTATGATATGGTTGTTTTACCAGAGAGTGCCTTTGCTCTGTTTTTAAATCAAGATTTAAATCTGATGCAAAAACTAAAAACACTCTCAAAAGATATCATCATTGTCACAGGAGGACTTTATGGAGAGGGTCAAAACGCTTACAACTCTACATACTACTTCGACAATGATCGTATCTACATCGCAAACAAAGTCATACTAGTGCCTTTTGGTGAAGAGATTCCATTACCAAAGTTTATGGCAAACTGGATAAACAAAATCATCTACAATGGAGCACAAGATTATAAAACCGCCAAAAAACCAACAGATATAAAGTTAAAAAACCACACATTCAGAAATGCTATATGTTATGAAGCCACAAGAGAAGAACTTTTTGCAAATGACCCAAAATACATGATAGCCATGAGCAATAATGCATGGTTTACACCCTCAATAGAACCAACATTGCAAAAATTATTGTTTGAATATTTTTCAAGAAAACATCACACAGTCATCTACCACAGTGCAAATATGGGTAAATGTGCGGTTATACATTAATATCCAGAATGGATATTAATGATATCTTATGAGTGTGCCAATAATGGAAATCTTTCAGGATGTTCAATCATCTCTAAACTTAAATCAACATCTAAATTTTCCCAATATAAATGATCTTTTCCAAAACTTTTCACTTTAGTAATATCATTTACAGTTTGATCTTTAAACCAGGGAAATTCATCATAAGGAAGAAATAACTCTTTATTGTTTCCTACAAGTATCCAAAATCCATGATTTGATATATTTGTAACTTCAACTTTCAAAATACTCCTCCCATGCTTTAATAAAAGTCTCAAAATTGTCTTCAATGATTTTTTCAACTTCATTGAGTTCTTTTCTTGTAAGTTTATAATTTTTAGCCAATTCAATTTGAGGATCTAGCCAAAATTTTGCTTCTCCATGCTGACACTGTACATGAATATGTTGTCTAATTTCTTCTCTTGAAAAGAAAAAAAAACGATAACCTTTTATCCTCAATATTGTTGGCACTATTTTTTCCTAAAAATCAATCTTGCTATATTTTAACATATTCTCTATTTATAGTAGCGAAATTTTACATAAATACAATATCAATAATTATAAAACATACTTCTCAACTACCCATTTTGCAAAGGGCATGGAACTAGTAAATGCAGGGCTTACTGCATTTAAAACATGAACACTGCTTCCATCCCCCTCAACCACAAAATCCTGTAATAACTCCAGGCTTTTTGTATTTAAAAGCTGTGCTCTGATACCTAG
>JALSQA010000400.1 GCA_026985685.1 Campylobacterales bacterium
GAGGAAGAAAAGTTTAAAACACTACAAACAAAAGCTACTCAGTATGAAAATGAAAAAACCCTTATAAAAGAGTATAAAAATCTCGAAGTTGTTATAAATAACTTACAAAAACAAAAAGAACTTATTTTGAAAAAAGAGGGTTTAGAAAAAGAGCAATCCGTTCTTCGCACACAGTATAAACAAAATGAAAAAGAGATAGAAATACTCAAAAAAAGAGTAGAAAACAAACCACAACTTTTAAAAGAGCAAGAAACACAAAATAAACTATTAAACACTTCTAAACTCAAAATAAAAGAGTTGGCGGATAAAGAAAATAAACTAAAACAAGATATAGCAAAATACAATGCACTTATAGAAAACACCAATAAACAAGTAGCAAAGATAGAGTCCATAGGCAAAGAATCCAACTGCCCTACTTGCACACGTCCACTACTAGATGAGTATGACAATGTTATATCTTCACTTAAAAACAACATTACTAAACTTCATAATGATGAGATAAGCAAAAGAGAGTTAGAACTTCAAAATATTTTAATACTCAAGCAAAAAGAAGAAGATACTAAAACGAAAATAGAACAGGCTTTAAAAATTTTAGGTGAAAAGTTAAGTGTATTGAAGTCAGATGAACATACACTAAAAACTAAAGAGAATGAATTTAAGAGCATTACAGAAACAGGCTTGAAAAACAAACAGGCACTTGAAAAACTAAAAGATATCAAGTATGATACAAAAGCTCATGTTGATGCATTGGATAAAAAGCAAAAGTTAGAACCAAAATACAAAGAATTATTAGGTCTTGAAACTCTTATAGCACAGTTACCCACTTTAGAGAGTGAATTAAAATCCATACAAGAGTCTATCACCAACAGCCTCGAAAAGATCAAAAAACAAAACAAACTCATCACACAACATAAATATGATGCAAAAGAACATCAAAATCAAATGAAACTTTATGATGAAGCACTTAGAGAAAAAACAGCCATACAGACAAAATTATCAAATGAAAAAGTAAAGCTCGTAGGAGTTGAAGGTGAAATAAAAACCATTAAAAGTAAACTAGATAGAAATGAAGAACAAAAAAAACAACTTCAAACTAAACTAGAAGACAAACATGATTATGACAAAATCAAAGCATTCATGGGTGAATTTAAAAACAAAATCAACTCCCAAATCTCTCCACGTATCAGCCAGCTAGCTTCTAATATGTATGGTACGATCACCCGTGGAAGATACCAGCATATAGAGGTAAATAATGAGTTTGACTTCTTCATCTATGATGACGGTATACGATACCCGATAGAGCGTTTCAGCGGTGGAGAAATCGACCTTGCTAATTTAGTACTTCGCATCGCTATCTCTAAAACTTTAAGTGAACTTAGTGGCAGTGGAGGAGTTGGATTTTTAGCATTTGATGAAGTTTTTGGAAGCCAGGATGAAGAACGACGTTTTGAAATCATGGAAGCATTTCATACCATCAAAGAGCAATATAGACAAATATTTTTGATCTCTCATGAAAGTGAGATCAAAGAAATGTTTGAAAGGATTGTGGAGCTTTAGTCATAACTACACAACTCAAAATTATTTTAAATCCTAGTATTTAAGGATTTAATTAGAAATGGTGCTTTGGAGGGAGGAAACGCTTCCGATAATTTTCTAGCTCGTCTTGCTT
>JALSQA010000401.1 GCA_026985685.1 Campylobacterales bacterium
CTTCTTTATTCTATAGTAAGGACATATTCTACTATTCCAACTCCTCTGGTTTTTTAGGAAAGTCATCATATATCTTTTCAAAATCTATCTTTTTATCTGGATTTAAAACAGCCAATACTGTAAGCCATATAAGTTTAAAATATAAGCCGACATTTTGATGCTTAACATACCAGCTCTCGACTTTTCCTTTGTATGGAGATATTACATAGTCATAAAAGTGCTCTTTCTCTTCTAATGTTTTTTGCTTTTCAAGATATGACTCTTCATCTCTAAATATTATAGAACCAACTCCCGAGAGTCCTGGTCTAACCTTTTTGATGTTTTCTTGATCCTCTTTATCAAAAACAACAAAACATCGCATATCTTGAGGTCTTGGTCCTATGATGCTCATATCTCCTTTTAGTATATTAATAAGTTGTGGAAGTTCATTTATCTTTGTTTTTCTTAAAAATTTACCAAATGGTAAAACTCTTGGGTCATTTTTAACTGTGATAGTTCCTGTTCCCATATTTGGGCTGTCTTTTAGCATAGTGGCAAACTTTAACAATCTAAACATCTTGCCATCTTTGCCAACTCGTTGCTGAGTGTAAAATATCTCATGCTCTCCTGTTAGCTTTAAGATAATCATCACCGGTATAAGAAGAGGCGATAATACCAAAAGTGCCAATCCTGAAAATAAAATATCAAAAAATCTCTGCATATTACATCCTTTGGTCTAAATATTTACCAGTCTCTTTATGTCCAAAGTCTGGTATCATATAAAAAAAGAGTTTTACTATATCTTCTTTGCTCCACTCTTTTTTATCTTTTAACTCTTTAATGGTATCAGTAAAATGATTTAACTTCTCTTCATCATAGATAGGTTCATTTTTGATAACACCAAGATTTTCAAATCTCTCCATATCCAAAGTTTCATTGTCTGTAAAAAACTCTTCAAAATCTTTTTCACCTGTTGTATCACTCTCAAAAAAGTAACAAGGCCACTGTTTTGAATTTTGAGTTTTGAATTCTGAATTTTGAATGAAAAAGTCTCTTGCCTCTTGTTCGCTTTTGCAAATATAAGGCTCATAACCTAAATACTCAAGATATTTTACAGCAATATCTGCAAAAGTAATCAAATGAAGTTTATCACTAAGTTTTGGGAAAAATATATCACGATTTTCTCCAAGCAAACAACTCATCAAACAAAGCTCTCCACTCTCTTTAGGTGTAACAAAGTATCGCCTAACATCACTAGGGGCAGATAGAGGTTGTCGTTTTTGTATTCGTTGGTTAAATCCATGAAGCAAAGAGCCATCCGAAAAAGCAACATTGGCAAATCTAGCTGTAGAGATAGGCATCTGCAAACTTCGCCTCATCAAAAACATCTCCATTATTCTCTTACTTGCACCCATCATATTAACAGGATTTGCCGCTTTGTCAGTAGATACACAAAAGTATTTCTTTGCACCGTTCTCTATAGACTGAGCAATAGTTTTATCTGTATTTTCTATATTTACTTCTACCATTCTCATCAAAGTAAAAGGATCTTTTTCGCTTCGCACATGCTTAAGAGCTGAAAGATTTAAAACATAGTCATACTTTCCATCTGCTTTTATAAAAGCATCATACTCAATACTACCAATATCTAGTGCAAAAGTAGCAAACTCTCCATCTATATAACCAAA